>JAHJMX010000070.1 GCA_018821175.1 Patescibacteria group bacterium | reverse complement strand
GATGGGATGAAGTTACATCCTGAATCAGAAACTTGTATTTATGAAAATGATGCAATGTGTCGTGCCTTTTTCGGCGAAGCATACTATGACGGGAATCCAATCGATGGGTGTGCTTGCATTGAAACAGCTACTTGGGATGGTTTTTCATGCGTACAAAATCTAGAAGTCAGTATCAATATAGAACCTGGCAATTTCACTTTAACCTCTGACGGAGAAGCAATACAGGAAATCTACGCCTGGACAGAAGACTCAGAAGGCAATGTTTACGAATATCCAATGTGGATTGAGAACAGAGTCCCAAATCCAATACGTGGGGGCCGCTTAGAAATATCGTCAGGATTTGAAGGAAGTTCAGATTCTTACATAGAAGCCTCTTATCATGCGCCTCAAATTAACAATTCAGAAAAAACGGAAGATGCGGATGTACTACAAGATGCAATATATGTCTTTGCAAACATTAAGGGAGAGGTGAAATATAAGGTAATTTATGCAACTCTAGAAACGATGGGCGAAGACTTTAATGTAACATTACAACTAGAAAAACCAGGATTAATTAGCAAAACGATTAACGCAACCTTTAACGAAGGAGCTCTTTCGGGAAGTGTGTATTTTAAGAATGGAGAGAAATATTATGATCCAAGCGGTATCAAAATAACTTTAGATGGCGTATTGCCAAATGCAAATGCTACGAAAATTCATCTAGAAACTTATACTGAAGATGGTTATTTTTTCTTCGAAAATCTAGGAGACACTGGTGAGAAAATTTTAGATGCAATTGAATTAAAACCTGACGAAGATTCAACTCATTACTACAATAAAGCATATGAACATGAAGGAAAATTTAAGGAACGCATAAAAAAATATGGAGGAAACAGCGAATTTATAAATGAGTATATGCAAATAGCTAACTCTTATTATGAAGTTTTAGCAGACGCTGATTATGAGGATGCAAACAAAGTTGTAAGTGCATTAAAAATGAATGCTTACAATATGTATTTTTTGGAATATTACGGACGAAAATCTGACGAATCACTTTCAAATTTTAGTACATACATGAGCAATGTCATAGTTGATACTATTGGCTTTGCTCAAGGTTTTATCAATTTAAGTAAGGGCATGTATGAAGTCGCTGGTGATAAAAACACTAAATTAGCAAGCGTTATTGGTGGCTGGGCTACTGACAAAAGTAGTGATTCTTTTTATTTATCAAAAGCCCGGAATATTTTCTCAGGCGTTCTTCGCACAATGCGAGAAGGACTACAATCAGAAAGTAAAACCACTCAAAGATACATGAGTCATTTAAGCGAATTTATGGGCGGAATCGAACAATATTTCTTTGGAGAAGGATTAAATTTCATGAGTTTAGGAACAGGAGAAATCCGTATAAAATTCACTAATTACATGAAGCGTCGTTATTTGGATGATGTAGCGGCAACTGTGCAAAAACATCCTATCAACTTCGACGCAATCCCTGAAGATATTAATAGTAATGTAAAACGTGCTGAACAGATTTTCATCAACAATACAAATCAACACGACACTCGTAACGCATTACAATATGAATGGGATGTTAATACCTCGGCTGTAAATGAATTTGTAAATGTTATGAAGCCTGCACTCAAAATTGGACTTTCTATTTATTTAGCAAATCCAGTCGCCGCAAATGAGGCCGTCGACACCGCAGGCCATGCCTTTAATGCACTAAAAATCGCCGCAAGCGCAAATCACACTTATGAATGGTACATTCTTTATACTGAAGACTTGAATGCTCTTGAAAGATCTCTTTCTATACTCAACACTGGAAAAGATTTAACAGCAACGAGTTATCAATTGCCAGATCTACAACAAACAAATAAAACATTTACATTAGTAGATACAGCAAATGCTGAAGCTCCAGGAATGTTATTAAGTGATGCACTTTACAATGTCGCACTTGCAATCGAAAAAGATGATGCCGAAGCATTGGAAAGTGCCCTCAAAACACTTGACGAAGTGCGCACTTCAGACTCGACAAATAGAAATAGTAATAATGAAATTATCGAAGCATATCTTGGCAGTCTCGATGAAACACAAAATGCAAAAGCCATCAATTTAATTTCAACAAATAATGATTTCGATATGGAATCAACTTTGATGGACCTTAGAATCATCGCACTAAGCAATGATCCAGAAAAAGAATATTTAGGTAAATTTTATGAAGAGATTGAGTCATTTGAATCACAAGAAGAAAAAATACAAACTCAAACATTAGAATTGTTCGATCAGTTTAGCGATGTAAAAGCCAAACAAAACACATTAGGAAGTACTAAAAAAAGTGATACGGATTCAAATATGTTTGCTTATACACTAGCAATAATAAGTATTGTTATCCTAATTCTCGGGGTAATAATAAGTATTATTGTGTTCAGAAAAAAAAGTATTACTTATGGATTAATTTGTCTTGCGATAACCTTAATTTTATCACTTGGGACCTTCGGATATGCAGCTATGAATTACGAAACTGACCCCGAAAATGTACAACTAAATTATAGATAGTTTTGAATTCATCTAATTCTTTTCGTTAAAGCAAAAAAAAAGGCCTCACCAATACAGTGAAGCCTTTCTTTTAATAATCTATTTACGCAGTTGGAGCTGCAGGTTTTTCACCTGCTTGTGACAATACTGCTTTTCTCGATATGTTATATCGACCTTGAGCATCAATCTCCATCAATTTAACTTTGATCTTATCTCCAAGCTTTACGACATCTTCAACTTTATTTACACGTTCATTTGCAAGTTGTGAGATGTGCACAAGCCCATCTTTTCCTGGAGTAATTGATACAAATGCACCAAAATCCATAATTCGAACAACTTCTCCTTCAAACTCATCCCCTACTTTTGGGACATATGTAATCTTTTCAACAATTTTACGAGCTTTATCTCCGCTCTCTTGATCTGGCGCAGTGATCATAACAAGACCGCTATCTTCAATATCGATTTCAACTCCACATTCAGCAATAATTCCCTGAATAGTTTCTCCGCCTTTACCGATAACATCACGGATTTTGTCAGGATCAATTTGCATTGCAATGATAAGAGGTGCGTATTTCGACATAGCCCCAACCGAAGGCACAACTTCAATCATTTTTTCCATAATTTGCAATCTAGCAGTTTTTGCTCTTCCAAGTGCTTCCCTCAAAAGATCAAGGGAAAGACCTTTCAACTTAATATCCATTTGAAGAGCTGTAATCCCATCAACTGTTCCAGCAACTTTGAAATCCATATCTCCACCAAAATCCTCAAGCCCTTGGATATCTGTCAAAATCTTATAATTACCTTCTTCATCAGTCATAAGTCCCATCGCAATAGCAGAGACATGTTTCTTAAGTGGAACTCCAGCTGACATCAGAGACAAACTAGATCCACAAACAGAAGCCATTGAGCTCGATCCATTACAAGTTGTAATTTCTGAAACAACATTCATCGTATATGGGAAATCTTTATTATCTGGAAGAACAGGCAAAAGAGCTCTTTCAGCAAGCGCACCATGTCCAATTTCTCTTCGTCCAGGACCACGCATCATACGAGCTTCACCAACCGCATAAGGTGGGAAATTGTAGAAATGCATGTATCTCTTAGTGATATCCTCATCCATCGTATCTACAATCATAGCAGCTCCAGGAGATCCCAATGTTGTGATAGTCAAAGCTTGAGTTTCGCCACGTTGGAAAAGCGCAGAACCATGAGTTCTAGGCAAAAGCCCAACCTTACACATAATCGGCCGGATTTCATCAATGGCTCTACCATCAATACGAATTTCTTTTTCAATAATGTTTTTTCGCATATTTTTCTCAACATGCTTCATCAAAATTTCCTTAAGCTCCCGTGCACTTAAAGTCCCTTCTTCAATTTTTGATGCAAAATGTTCAAGCATTTGCTTAACTAAAACATCCTTAGTTTTATTAACGTCCTTTTTTGTAACACCTTTAATAGTGTCTAGCATTTCTTTAGTTACAAAACTTGCAATTGCAGCTTCAGCATCTTCAGAAGGTTTCACTAAAATATAAGGCAAATCTTCTTTTCTATATTTCGCAGCAAATTCTTCCTGCAAAATACAAATTTTCTTTATATGTTGGTGAGCAAAATCAAGTGCTTTAACCATAGTTTCCTCATCAACTTCACTAGCACCAGCCTCAACCATAGTAATCGCATGCTTAGTCCCAGCTACTACTAAATTCAAACGACCTTCTTCTATTTGTTTATAGGTTGGATTCAAAATTAATCGATCAATACCATTTTCATCTTTTTCAAGCCCAATTAAAACACCTGCAATTGGACCATCGAAAGGCATTCCAGAAATTGCCAACGCAGCAGATGCGGCAGTAATTGCAAGCGGGGCAGGGCTTACTTCCATATCCGCAGAAAGAACAGCACAAATTACTTGTACCTCGTTTGACATTCCCTTAGGAAACATTGGACGGATTGGACGATCGATCAAACGACTATTCAAAACAGCACTGTCCGATGGCCGACCTTCACGTTTAACAAAACGACTTCCTTTAATTTTTCCAGCAGCATAAAACTTTTCAGAGTATTCACACATCAGTGGAAAAAAATCAACGCCTTCACGTGCTTCTGGAGACATTGTTGCTGTTGCCAAAATTCGAGTGTCACCAAGGCCGACAACAACAGCCCCTGATGCTTGCAATGCAAGCTCACCGGTTTCAAAGGTGAGAGTACGACCAGCTAGGTCATACGAGAAATCCTGAGATTCCATAAGATACGGGTTATTAATAAATTCCCCATAAATGGAACTCAAAGCTCAAGTAACAAGTTTCAACGAAATAATTTCAGAATCATAATAGGCAAGAAGAAACAATCATAATATTTCACTGAAACCTGCAACTTAAGCAGTCAAAGGTTCCGTAAAGGAGAATATTTTTGATTATTTGCGAAGTTTCAACTTTTGAACTACTTCCTCGTATTGATTCTTTTTATTCAATCGAAGATAGTTAAGAAGTTTTCTTCTTTTTCCAACCATCATAAGTAGACCACGTCTAGAATGATTGTCTTTAGAGTGCTCAGCAAGATGATCCTGCAATTGCTTAATTCTTTCTGTAAGAATTGCGATTTGTACTTGTGCAGAGCCAGTGTCTTTTCCGTGGACAGCATGTTCCCCAATAATAACTTTTTTATCAGCGCGCTTCATAACAGGTCGTTAAGAAATATAAGTCCTATCCCCCACAAGTCATACGGCTCAATAGGAGGTAGGCTTCAACACGGTCTCAATTCTTAAAAAAACTTAAAGTTTTCCTAAAAAGACCATAAGAAAATTTACCAGATTTTAGCAAATCTGGCAAATTTATTTTAATATTTTTTTTATTGTTCCAAAACTAAAGCCCCGGAACATTAAAAAATGGAGTAATGGAATCAGGCAAAATACCCCAAGAAACATTTGGACTGAGCTTATTAACGAACTCAAGTTGAATAACTTCAGGGTTATTGCGTAACGCATCACCCTTAAGCGTGATTGAGGCTGCGTCTGCTTCTGCTTCAATAATTTTCTTTTGTTTAAATTGCTCTGCTTGATCTTTCTGATATTCAGCCGTCTTGATTTGTTGACGTGCTACCTCTTTTTGCTCAATCGCATTAGCAAAATCTACAGAGTAAGTCACATTACGCAGCATAACTTCCTCAAGAAGAATATCATGAACACCATAATCATTTTTCAATTCTTCATACATATCCTTGACTATGTCAGGACGAAGCTCAGACACAAGATCTAGAGAGTTATAGCGTGCAACTACTGAACGCACTACTTCACGAGCTTTTGGTCTAATAATTTTCGTATAATAATCAAGTTCTGTTCCAAGCTGACTCTTGATATTATCAGCTTGTGTCGCGTCAATATGAAAAAGAATTGTCGCATCAACCCAAACAACCTGTCCGTCTTTCGATCTACTTTCAATACTATCATCACTCATAATCGCACCTTCCCCAGGGGCAATGCTCATTGTATATTCCTGAGTTCTTGCATCCAAAACAGTAACATCTTGCCAAAAAGGAACTTTCAAATGAAGACCTTCCCCAAGTTCATCCTCCAAAACACCACGCCCTAAGTCGAAGACAACACCCACATGTCCAGCTGGAATAGATACAAATCCATCCATAATAATCATTATCACAACAATCACTGCCGCAAAGAAAACTAAAAACTTCCATTTCCCCCCTTGCAGCTGATCTGTAATCTCTTTAACTGTAGCCATAGAAAAAACTGTTAATTAATATTTAAAATTTGCGCGCCGGAGACCGCTTGTCGGGTGAAGGCGCTATAAAGCTATAAAAAATCGATTAAACAAGCACATTATTAATCTTCTCTTTCAAAACATCCTTACTCTTAAATCCAAGAGAAGTATCAACAACCTGCCCATCCTTAAAAATCAAAATAGTAGGAATACTTTGAACTCCATATTTCTGAGCTGCCTTTGGACCTTGATCAACATCTAATTTCCCAATCTTACATTTACCAGCATATTCTCCTGCAAGTTCTTCGATAACTGGAGCAAGCATTTTACAAGGCCCACACCAAGTAGCGAAAAAATCAACCAAAACAACACCAGAAGCATTTTCGACTTCTGCAGCAAAATTTTCATCATTAAAAATAACTTCGCTCATAAAAAGTTGTGTTATGTGTTAAAAATAAGGTCACGCCCAATGCTACATTATTAAAAAGCCTCTGTATACTATATGTCCTCGTTTTCGACTTGCCCGAAATCAATAATTTCAGCCTTCTTAAAGATATCCTGAATTCGTTTGTCCCAATCAACCTCATTAAATGGCGTTAATCTGCCAACATAAGACCTTCTAAGTAATCTTAAAAAAGGCAATTTTCGAAGTGCAAATCTATAAATACTACGACGAAGTTCACGCTTATCTTTATAAAAAGGTGTAGTTACAAATTTTAATTTCAAAAGAGCCTGATTGATTTCAAGTAATTTTTCCTCAATTTTATCAGCTGGCTCACCTTTTTCCATAATAATTCTGAAAAAATACGTTCCCCTATATCCACCATTTGTAATTTCAGCAACAACCAAATTTTTCTCAGGAATACCCATGAAATACCAAACAGAATATAAATCTTCCTTATTATAAGATTGATGTTTTGGCGGCTGTGGACTAATCCCAAAATAAACAGAATCAGGATCAGAAATTTTAGAAAAATATTCAAAATGTTTTTTTGCGAGATCATCATGAAGCACAAGATTTTTCGTTTGCTCTAAAACAGCTTCCCCAATTTTCTTCAATTTTTTCTCCTGAACGGCTTTCCCATTTCTCATCTCATAAGCAAGCTTAATTAATGTATTGGAATCAAATTCAAGAAAAATATCTTTAAAATTATTTACAGTTTTTTGATACATTTGCTGTTGCAGTCCAGAAATTTTCTCAACAAATTCTTCAAAATTGCTTCCAAGCTTGCGCAAAAAGATAACAAAACCTTGATCTAATATTAACTGAATTTCATAAAACTCCTGATCAACATCAACTACTTTTAGGAAATTAAGAGAAATACTAAAGGCATCACGCACATCTGGCAAAATCACAATATTATTTTCATAAAGCTGAAATCTAGCATGTCCTTTACTTAAGCTTTTTTCATAACGGCTTAAAATTTCGAAATCCCCTTCATATTCAGCAACCAATTCTCCATCTGTCATGAAAAGGGCTTTCAATAAAAACTGGTTCCTTGCCTTTACAAAATCCATCAAGAAATCCTGAAACAAATTTCCAACATTCCCCAACACATATCTCTCGCGTGAAACAAGTGAAAAAACGATCTTATCCTCTTTTGCACGCCATTCTTTGATTTCGGAAAAACTTATTGTTTCACCAACATCACCGGCCCCTTTTCCTTTAAGCTGAAACCCATCTTTACTAATAACAATTTCGCCATCTTTTTCCAAAACAACCTTTTGAGATTGATTCAGTTTTTTATATTTCAGATTATAAAGCATAACTGCGTAATTTCTTCTAAATGATAAATTTAATGCTCACTTTGGCAAGGACACTGAAGCCTTACAAGCAAGCTAAACAACTAGAGTATGAAAGGGGGATTTCTTTATTGGAAATATAAGTCAATTTTCATGTTCGGGAGAATTGTAACGCAGAAAAATATGAAGTGTCAACATATTCTATGGCTTATACACTTCCATAAAATTAACTTTTCTGATATAATTGCAAGATAAATAAATTTCAGTTTTACAAGTAAATTGATGAATTTCAAATTAATACCAAATGAACGCTTTGAGTCTCAGAATCCAAATGAGAAAACAAAGAAAACACATGTAAGTAAGAATTTTGCCAAACATGCTATTTTCAAAAACAAAAAATCACAGCATCCACAAACCTCTTATCGCCTTTTGCAAAGTCTAAGTTTGAGATTGCACGAATACGTTAAAAGAGAAGGAAAACAAACATCGAAAGAAATTGGGATTCTAATTACAGACATGCAAAAAACAATTGCGAATTTACAAAAAAAACGCATCAAATTAATTGAAAAAGAGATTCAAAAAACTACAAGAACTAAGAAGAAGAAAAACGCACAATTTCAAATTCATAAAATTCGATAAAAACACTTATCGCGAAAACAAAAGGATTTAAATATTAAATCCATTTTTTGTATTTGAAAAATGCCAACATCAGAAGAACAATTCCTATTAACCCAATAGAAATGAGTAAAAATGAAAGTGGATGTTGCGCAATTGGTAAACCAACAATATTCATTCCATACAGCCCTGTAACAAAAGTAAGCGGCATCATGATTACAGAGAAAATAGTAAGGATTTTGATTATATTATTAGTGCTATGCGTCAAAATCGCGTCATTGGTTTCGTGAAGTGATTCAGCCATTTCCTTCAAAGTCTCAACGTTAGCATAAAGCTTCTCAACTTTGTCAACAGTGTCATCAAAATAAACTTCAAGAGATTTTGGCATAAAATCTTTAACCTTACTTTTAAGGTCATGCATCAATTCTCTTTGAGAAAATATAATTCTTCTAAAATTAATAATATCTTTTTTAAAAAACAAAATATCTTTAAGCATATCTTTTGGATTTTCCATTTTGAAAACATCACCTTCAATCTCATCAACTTGATCATTCAATCTATCAATTAGAGGAAAACACCTTGTAAACATTTCATCCAAAATATTATAAAGGATATACCCAGAGTTATCTTTCATGTAATCATCTTGTAATTTTTTCCTTGATCTCACTTCATTAAAAATATTTTGAAACAGACTATTCCCATCCCCTAAAGTTATCACATAACCATTCCCTATGAATGCATACATCTCATACAAAGTTATATTTCCAGCACTTTTGTCATAATAAGGGAAATGAAAAATCAAAAACAAATAATTCGGATATTCATCAATTTTTGGCCTTTGAATATTTGACAAACAATCTTCAAGGTCGAGACTATGAAATTTATATTTATCACGAAGCTTCTCAAGAACTGCTTGATCTGGCTTCACAATATTTCGCCATATCAATCCATTATGTTTGATCTCCGTAATTTTCACTTATAGAAGAGTTAAAAATCTATCTGTGTATTATACCATTTTTCACACTCATCGTCAAAATAGTTTTTGGCGTAATGATGGGATATAGGCGTCACTTGACACTCAGCCTCAAACTCCTAAAATGATTGAGATCAATATTTAAATTAAATGAAATATAAAGATCGAATTTACGAAGCATGGCAATTCACCCAGAATAATAAAAAAATTATTATCTGGTATGGGTTTTTGCCGGCATTTCTAACCACTTGTGTTGGAATTGTTTATGTAGCTTATCAATTTCTTGCTTTCAAATCTTCTCCTCTTTTTGATAATGCGGAACAAAGTTTCTCATACACAGTTTTTACGACAATTATTAATTTTATTAAAGCAAATTTTTCATATAGTGTCCCAATGTTGGTGGCCGCAATTATCTTGCTTGTTGTTTATTTATTTATTCCGATAATTCTTGGAGCAGCGATGATTGAATACATCGCAAGACATAGGAATAATCAAAAAATCACATTGGGTGATGGAATAACCCTAGGCCTTCCAAGCTTTCTCCCCTTATTTGAATATTCTCTCGCAATGGGGACATTCAGTATAATTTCAATTACTACAGAAGCTGGTTTTGTACTTCGTAACTTAGGACCAAACGCGTTCAACACATTACTCCCATTATTCATAATCATCTTAATTGTAGCCCTCATCGTTCATGTGCTTTTCACTTTTGCTGAATATTACATTGTTATCGATGATGAAGGAATGATGAGCAGTATAGTCAAAAGTTGTTCTCTTGTAATGCGCAACATTCAACAAACTTTTGCCCTAGTTGTACTTATGATGATTATTGGTGTTCGAATTATTATGCAAATTGTACTTTTGATCTTAGTGCCAGCTATTGTAATCACTGGGCTTGCTTATTTCGCATCAATTTCTTTGCAAGAATATAGCTTGATAATAATCATAGGATTAAGTGGTGTTTTTATACTGTTCGCATCATATCTTTCCGCTGTAGTCCACGTTTTCTCAGTTTCGGTATGGGTATACACATTCCTTGATTTTACAGAAAAAGGCTATATATCAGCTCGTGAAAAAAATGACAACTAAAACATCGTAATTATCGGGTTAATTCCCTACACGCTTAAAAGTTGTTTTTTGTGGCTTTTTATTGTATAATTATAAGAGTTTTGAAGTCATTATTACCTCGTTTTTTATTATGATAAGTTCAATATTTGCAGTCCTGCGAAACATCCCAGCTTTAGAAGGAGTTGAAGACTCAGTATTACGTGAAATAAGCTCTAAAGGGAAAAATATGAAATATAAAAAAGGAGATTTTGTTTTTAAGCAAGATGAACCTGGAGATTTGTTTTATGTTATCAAATCTGGAAAAGTTGATGTTATTAGAGAATTTCAAGACGGAACAGAGGAATCAATAGTTGTTTTATATGACGACAATTTCTTTGGCGAAATGGCTTTATTGAGCGACAATCCCCGCAATGCCTCAATTAAATGTTTAGATGATTGTGAATTGATTGCTTTCAACAAAATTGACTTTTATGGCTTATTTAAACAATAAAAAAAACAAATATATGAACGAAAACAATCCAATTTTTCACATTTTAGAAACAATCCCTCTGTTTGAGGATTTAACTAAAGAATCTTACGAATTAATTGCAAATGACATTACCCTGCAATATTATCCACCAAATTTGAATTTATTTTCAAAGGGAGATCCTGGAGAAGCAATGTATATAATTAAAAAAGGATCTGTGAAGATTTATCAAGGAAATCAAAATACTCCTGACGAACAAAGGGAAATTGCAATTTTGGAAGCTGGAGATTTCTTTGGCGAAATGGCTCTTGTATCAGAAACAACTCGTAATGCAAATGCAATTACAGTTGGTGAATGTGAAATTTTTATACTTAAAAAAGATGATTTCGACAGATTAATTGCACAGAATCCATCACTTGCCGAACAAATTAGTTCTGAATTTATTCAAAGACTTCGTCAAAACACGCGTAACGACTTGATAAACTAGAAATTCTGACACAAAAAAAATGATAACAATTTATCTAATAATCGCACATCTGCTTGCAGATTTCACTTTGCAACCATCAAAGCTTATTCACTTCAAAAGCAAGAGTGCTAAAGGCGTTTTGATACATGTCATGATTTTTGCAATACTTGCTCTCGCAATGTTATCAACATGTTTAATCCATTGGGAAACTTGGGCAGTAATTGGAGGAATTTCAATTGTGCATTTCTTCACTGACCAAGCAAAAATTAATTTGGAGCTTAAGCACGACAGATCATATTTTCACTTTATTGCTGATCAAGCCGTTCATTATAACAGTTTACTTATTGGAGGATATATTCTTGATAAACTTGATATTGGGATTGTATGTCTGAACTTTGGAAATCCAGCTTATCATGATTTGACAATTTGGATTCTGCTACTTATTGGAATTTTTATAATATATGCAATTAATATTATTTTCGTTCAACCTGCAGAATTAAATTCATACGGCCATAAACATAAAAAGAAAATTGAGAATCCAACAGAAATTATCATTAAGAAATTACTTATTTTTTCCCTTGTTTACAGCGTTTATGTTGGAACAGTAATTGTGCTTTTTAGATAAGTTGTGATATTATTTGAATGTAATTTTATCATTTAACTAAATTTAGTTATGTTTTTTGGTGACGAGGACGAAAAAAAAGGTGGATGTGGTGGCGGATGCTGCAGTTTCTTCGGCGGAGATGAAGACGATGAAGATGGATGCTGCGGAGGAGACTGTGATGGTGATTGTGGTTGCAGCTAAAAGAGTGGATATTTAAAAGCGATTCTTTAAGTCATGAATTTAAGTTCAAGTCTTTGGATCGCTTTTGTTTTATCTGATAATTGTATGTGACTTTTCTCAACAGCATGCTTAAGTATTTGAATAGATTGATCGTAAGTTTTTCTATCAACCGGATATGGCGTTGCATCCTTTCCCCCATGAGCAAAACTATATCGAGCAGGATCTTTATATGAAGCCTCGGCTCCATAAATCACTTCGGAGACAAGTGAAAGTGCTCTGATTGTTTTAGGGCCAATCCCCTTCATGGAAAGTAATTTTTCGTAACTTTTTGGCTTCTCATCACAAACTTGCCACAATATTCGATCCAAATATTTACTTTTTGAAAAATTTTCAACCAAAATTGGATGTGTTCGAAATTCATGCGGAGCCAGTTCAAGCAAAGTAATCTGATTATCATCAACTTTCACACTAATCATTTTAGAAAGTGACGATGAATGTTTACGCAATATTTGGATATCTTTCATCAAACTATAATAATTACCATCATTTACGATTTCAGTAGTTAATGTGCGGTTTTTATCGCTTTCTTTTGCAGTCATATTTAAAGAAAGCTTTTTCTGAAATGAATCAGACATAATCCCACGATGTGGTTCAACTATAAGATCAGTAGCATTATCTGACGACCAATGATATCTGCGAGCACTCTTCAAAGTTTTATTCATACCCTGCTGCACAACAGCCCAAGCTCCATTTTTAGAAAAGAAAAAAGCATGATGATAAAGTTCAAAGCCATCTTGAATTAATGCAGTATCAACTTTTGCACTCATTCTAGAATTATAAATCAAATTATGCACATCCTTATCAGGTAAATGTAAATGCCACCCCCAAGAATTTATTTGCTCTGGAGTTTTAAGTGAAGTCTTCCCCTTCCCACCACAAATAAAAATACCAAGCTCAGATTCAATCCCACGAATAGCTTCTTTAAGCGCTGCGGTAAGTATTGTAGTGAGACCACTCGCATTCCAATCAAAAGCAAGCACAGTCCCTAGAGATTGGAACCAAACTGGATCTGAGATTCTACGAATAAACTCGTCACTCCCATATTCCGCAACAAGAACTTGCATAATTTCCCGCCCAAGTTTTACCATTCTCTGAAATAACCATGGCGGACATTTGCCTGTATCAAGCGTAAATGTAGCAACTCCTCTTCTCATTAAATTTTATAGGTGAATGTATGCTCACCTCAAAGTATAACAAAAGGCTTATTAAAGTAAAATAAATCTTGATGTTGAGACTTGACTGGATAGCCAAATATAGGCATAATCGTCTCCTGGCATAAAAAAGTCAATCAATGAGAAATATAGACGATCAACAATTTGTGGAAACTATTGCACCAAACGATCTCGAACGAAAACGCATGGAAAAAGAAGCTGCAAAAATTTATCCAGGTTCGAGCATACAATGGTCTTCGAAAAACAATTTACCTTCAATCCCCTTACAAGAAATTGATTCAATAAATTATCAACAAGGTGATTTCCAGATAGAAGATGTAAAAGCGCGATTAAATAAGCTCAGTGAAATGCTAAAAGAACAAGAAACCTCTGATCTAGCCAAGCTTGAAAATCTTTATTATGAATTCAATAAAAAATTGGATGTTGCGCTGGAAAAACAAGAACCACAAACTAAAGATATTATCGGAGAACCAGAATATTCGAATAAACAAAGCATACACAAAGAAATAGGATGGCTTATTGAAATTACCCCAGATATCTTTAGCGATGAAATCGAAAATATATTTGAACAAAATATCTTGAGCAATTATGCACAAGAAGAAGAGAGGGGCTCTCTATATTACGGGCAAGAAGTATTCGAGAATCTTTTAAAAACAACAAAAATTGAATTCTCAACAGGAAATAATCAAACTCAAGATTTAGACTTTAAAAATTTCACAGAATTAAGGTTAAATAAATTTCTTGGAGCGATACCTGCAATAATTCGCGTTTTAAAGTTTTTAAAATCTAAAACATTTGCATCATATGAATTCAGAGAAATGATGCAAGAAAAACAAATGTTGCATGTTTTTGGCGACAAAGAACTAATAAGATTAATAGAATTATCAAGTGAATATGATTATGAATTAAAATTAGAAAATGTATTAGACAAAGCATCATCGAAAATATTTTTCTTAAATAGAAGTGAGAATATAAATCAAGACCAAAGGAAATATGTCGAATCAATTCAAGAATACATCTCTTTAGCAATTGATTCACAAGACAATCTAGCGCAAATTAAGCAAATAACAAGAGCCATAAATAATGCGATTATACTAACTCGTAAGCTACGAGAAAAAACTGATCAAGAAAAATTAAATAAAGCAAAAAAATATTTAGAGAAAGCTTACAAACTAATAAGAAACATGCATAAAGTCATCAAAACTCGAGTGAAAATTCAAGAAGCAGAAAAACGGAATTTGATGGAACTTTTGTTTACAGAAGCTTTAAAAAATGAAAATGGGGAAATTCAGAAACACAGACATACACAGGTAGCTATTATGGCAGCAAAAATGGGGCTTATGCATGAATTAATAGATGAAATCAAACATGAAGCCAGCCTAAAAGACAAAGAACCAAATTTAAAAAGATTTATCGAACATCTAGCTCTATATTTGATTAAATCAAACGAAAGTAAACTTTTTATAGAAAATATCAAAGATTTCTTAGACAACAGCCCAGATAAAAAATTAAGTAAAAACATTGCTCTTGCGCTTATGATGAACAAGCACGGTGAATTTGTATCAGAAAATCGTGGTTTTTTTGGTTTATCTCCAAAGGAATTACTAGAAATTGCAAAAAAAATCTCCCCAAATCCAGATACAAAATATCTCAAAGCCACAGATGCAGAAGTTTTTCAAAAAACAGGAGAATTAGCAACAGTTGTACAAAATATAGACCAATTCGATTTATCTACTGTCGATATTGCTAAAATGATTTACAGGGCGAATCAAAGCTCTGATTTTTACCTTCTTGCAGAACTTGCGAAGGTGCATACCCAACGTTTAAATCAATATTTGCAGGATTTAAAAAAATCAAATATTCAAGAAAAATCTAATGATAATTAAAATAAAGTAAAATGCCTGGTAATTTTAACTATATTTTGATCTAATACTTTGGCTGATTCTCTATTTTAAAAATTTTCAAATCATGACAAATTTACAAAACGATTACAAGATTGCTGACATTTTACTTGCAAATTGGGGGCGAAAAGAAATTGAAATCGCAGAAAAAGAAATGCCGGGATTGATGGCCCTTCGCCAGAAATATAGTGCTGAAAAACCACTTACTGGTGCACGAATTGCCGGGTGCATACACATGACAATTCAAACTGCAGTTCTTATCGAAACTTTGATAGAACTTGGAGCTGAAGTCCGTTGGAGTTCATGCAATATTTTTTCAACTCAAGATCATGCAGCAGCAGCAATTGCGGCAAAAAATATACCGGTTTTTGCATGGAAAGGTGAAAACGAAGAAGAATACATGTGGTGCGTTGAGCAAACAGTGATTGGGCCAGATGGATGGAGGCCAAATGTTTTGCTAGATGATGGTGGAGATTTAACATTGCTTGTGCACGAGAAATACCCAGAACTACTTGATGATATTCGTGGAGTTTCTGAGGAAACAACAACAGGAGTTCACAGACTTTATCAAATGCATGAAAGGGGTGAACTTAAAATCCCAGCGATAAATGTAAATGACTCGGTCACAAAATCAAAATTTGATAATTTGTATGGGTGTCGCGAGAGTTTAGGAGATGGAATTAAGCGGGCAACTGACGTGATGTTTGCTGGAAAAATAGCTGTTGTTGCCGGATATGGAGATGTTGGGAAGGGTTCTGCACAAAGTTTGCGCGCACTTGGTTGCCGCGTAATAATCGTGGAAATTGATCCGATTTGTGCACTTCAAGCTTTGATGGAAGGATACCAAGTTATGAAAATGGACGACGCTTGTAAGATCGGTAATATTTTTGTAACTGCTACTGGATGCTGCGATGTAATTACACGCGCACACATGGACCAAATGAAAGATGAAACTATTGTTTGTAATATCGGGCATTTTGATTCAGAAATTGACGTTGCTGGAATTCGTAGTCTCAAGTGGGACAATATCAAACCACAAGTTGACCATGTTATTTTTCCTGATGGTAAAAAGATTATTTTGCTGGCAGAAGGGCGCCTTGTGAATTTAGGATGCGCCACTGGTCACCCAAGTTTCGTAATGTCGAATTCGTTCACAAATCAAGTTTTGGCACAAATCGAGCTTTGGACAAAAAGCGAAAATTATCCAATTGGCGTTTACTGTCTGCCAAAAAGCCTTGATGAAGAGGTTGCGAGATTGCACTTGGAACATTTAGGTGCAAACCTCGACAAGCTAACCGACAAACAAGCGCAGTATTTGGGAATCCCGCAGAATGGGCCATTCAAGCCAGAAAATTATAGGTATTAGAAAATACTAATTGTAAAATCATGCACAGCATAATTTTTTACGGATCATATTTGGTTTTTCCATTTTTAGCTTTTGTAAGCTGGTTTGCCTGTCGGGAACTTGCATGGATCAAGTCGGAGAAGCTATTCCTGACATTCATCATTCTATTTTTCGTAGGATCTGCCCTTTTCATTTATGCGCGCTTCATTGAACCGCAAATTATTCTCACAAAAACGCATCGAATCAAAACCGGCTTCGAAGCGAAAATCGTCATTTTGTCAGATATTCACCTTGGCGTTTATAAGGATAAACATTTCCTCGAACGAATAATCGAAAAAACAAACGCAATAGAGGATGTTGATGCTGTACTAATTCCAGGAGATCTAACATATTGGCCACAAACCCCAGTCGATGAGCTTTTTGCCCCACTGCGAGACCTAAAATACCCAAGCTACGCAGTACTTGGGAATCACGATAATGAGAATCTCGACACAAAAACGAAAAACGCCCTCATCACAGTTTTGCGCGATAACGGCGTCGCATTAATTCAAAACGAAGCAACGCGAATACCAAACACAGACATCATTTTGCTCGGACTTGGTGATAATTGGGCAAAAGAAGACGACATTTCACTCATCGACAATTACACCGAAGAAGATAACTTAATCGTCAT
>JAHJMX010000069.1 GCA_018821175.1 Patescibacteria group bacterium | reverse complement strand
CAAAAACGTTTCATGATTGGTCTCCTTTTCTCCACGACTCACGCCGCAGAAAATCTTCAGTTTTACAGGTTTGGGTTGAAAAAAATTACTTATCCGCCCTTCCATTTCCCCCGGGCCAGGGCAATTACTTCTTCTCGGGTCATTATTTTCTCCTTTCTCCGAGACGAAACTTGCCAGCCTTCAAGAAAATTCAGGGCTGTGTTTCTTGGGTTAAAAAATTAATAAAAAATTAAAACTATTCATTTGGTCCAATTCATTCTCGATCACATCGGGCCAAATGAACTTTCCGCAACTAATTTTCAATGATCACAATCTTTCAGCAATAATTTGTAAAAAACAACATATAACGAGTTCGCTCACTAAGAAAGTCTGGACTTCCAGACACCCGTTAGATTCGCAATTACTCGCTTTTTAAAGCCGTTTTTTAGCCCAACCATACCAAAAGATTGGAGGCCAGTATAAAAGATTTGACGTTTTTTGTCAAGATTAGTTGGGCTATATAACATTAAAGAATGGCAAAATTCGTCAAAAATTAAAATCCAAGCATTTTTCTTTCATTACAAAAGCAAAATGTAAGATTTACATCGATGTTTCATTAAGCATCAAATCCCACTCTTTTTTCATGCTCAAACGCGCCTTCTGGAGCAACATCCTATACTCAGTGTCATTTTTAACAATATCGTCAACCATAGAGGGTATTTTTGTGTCGATATTTTCATCCAAAGAAATTACATATTTTGAAAGCCCTGCATAACTCATCAAGTCACGAACTTTATCCGAATACGAAATTCCAATACATGGAACATCTGAAATTATAGAAAAAATCAATGAATGTAATCTCATCCCAACCGTAAATTTTGATCCCCCAATTACACTCAAAACATTAAAAATATTATTATCAAATTTTAACACTTCAAATTCACCAAAAACGTTACTTTGTACAAGAATTTTATTCAACATCTCTTGATCATTTTCTTTGACCAATTGAAACGGAACAAAGACTGGAAGCAAGCGATATTTCTCCGTAATCAAGAGCGCCTTTTGTACAATTTTTTTATACACCTCTCCCGGGTTACTTCCCCAGCTTCGAATCGAGAGAATAAAATATCCATCTAACCCTTTTTGTTCAACTTTTTTATTCAACCTCTCAAGCTCCCCGCCAAAATCATTTTTACTATCAAGATTCAACCCAAATACTGCATCTGCAGACACAATGATTTTATTTTTAACACCAATCCTTTCAAGCACTTTTTTTGAATTTTCATCTCTAACCCCAATAAATTTTGCCCTACTAAAAACCTTTTTTGCAATAAATCTCCCGATTCGTGTATTGAGCGGTCCAACACTTTGCCCGATCATTACAACCTGCTTCCGCAGCAAGTAAGCCCAAAACGCATGCATCCCCCATAAAAAAACTGCAAAGATTCTTTCGTCGACAAAAAGTCCTCCACCACCAAGTATAAATTGATCGCAACGCTTAATTGCCTTCAATGTACGCCAAATTGTTCCTTTGAAAATCCCTCGGAATAAGGACCTAAACCCCAAAGGAAGCAAGTATTCCCCCTTCACAATATTATCCCCCACGAATTCAGCATAAAATTTATCAATCCTCTTTGCGTCATAACCCAAAATAGTAATTTTTGGCTTATCATAAAGCTTTTGCAAACCCTGAATAATACTAAGTCCAATTGCACTATCTCCAATATTTGTAGCACCATAATGCCCACAAATAACTATTTTTTTAGCAGTTTTCTCCATAAATTATCTTTTTGATAGGGGCAAAACTTTTTCTATGTATTGCGCACGTTCCATATTGTAGCAATTTTTCATGATGATGTCGCGTTCCATAACCTTTATGCAGAGAAAATCCATACTTTGGATACTGCTTACAATAACTTTCCATAATAGTGTCTCGCACAACTTTAGCAATTATCGAAGCGGCTGCTATAGATTTCACCTTGCTATCGCCAAATTTAACAGTTTTATACGGAATTCCAAAATCATATTTCCCAATACCATCAATCAATAAAAATTCCGGGCGAATTTCCAAATCTTCAACTGCACGCGAAAAAGACACCTTGATCGCAACAGCAAGCCCAAATCTGTCGATTTCTTTGCTTGTAACAATACCTAACCCAACATGTGAATTTTTCATAACCATCCCGAAAAGCATTTCTCGCATTTTTGCAGTTAATTGCTTAGAATCATTCAATCCAGGGATTCTCACGTTCGGCTTCATAATAACTGCAGCAGAAACAAGCGGACCAGCCCAAGGACCTCGCCCCGCCTCATCAATTCCAGCAAAAAAAATACCATCCCTCTTCAGCTGCGCCTCTAAAGGATGATATCTCATTTTATCGTTTTATTAAGCCTAAAACTTAAACTTCTTCAGTCTTTACTTCTTCAGAAGAAGATTTATCTTCCTCTACCACAACCGGAGCCTCCTCAGCTACAACTTCTGGTTGTTCAGCAGCAACAGCCTCCACAACTGGAGCATCTGTTTGAGCCTCCACTGGAGTCTCAACAGCCTCTACAACCTCTTCTACCACAGCAGCCACTTCTTCTGGGAGAATATCTTCCATAACAACATCTTTCTCAGACAAATGAGTCTCTTTAAGACGAGCAGATTTACCAGAACGTTTTCTCATATGATAAAGTTTTGCTCTTCTGATTTTAGATTCTTTAATAACCTGGATCTCTGCAATATTTGGTGAATATAAAAGGAATATTTTTTCAACTCCAATACCACCAACCATTTTTCTAACAGTAATAGTTTTATCAGTCGCATAGCCAGAATTTATTGCTATCACAAGCCCTTCAAAAATCTGGATTCTCTCTTTCCCAGCCTCTTTGATTTTTTGGTGAATTCTAACGGTATTTCCAGTTCTAATAACAGGTACCCTCTTGATAAACTTCCTTGCTACCTGCATTATTAATTGCATATTCATAAATATTGGTTTAATTAAGCGAGAGGATTATACAAACCATACCCTAGGAAATCAAGGTATTTTTTCACTTTCATAAGGATTGTCAGTGAATCATTTCGCTATGAAATATATTTCTCCAATTTGTTTACAGCAATAATGTTTTCCGGATCAGTTAAAATCGAGTTTATAAACTGATCTTTACACTTAATTCTATAAAGGAAATCATCTTTACTTAATATGCTGAATCGAATCGGTCGATCACTCTCAATTTCAGAATTAATAAATTCTTGTAACTTATCCTTATCCACAGTTCCAACGAGCAAAAGATCAACCGGCGATTGCTTGTTAACAAAAACTCCAAGCAAAGCTAGGAAATCAATTTCTCCGAACTTCGTAATATTCTTTACCAAATCATCTTTTCCGCTCATAGCCTTAATAACAATATTGCGAAGATCTGTAAAAACCACAAAGTTCTTATTCACTACATAGTATTTTTTGCGATTTTTGGTCTTACTCTTAAGCAAGCCCATTTTTTTCAGATTATCCAATTCTCTACGAACTGAATTAATCTGTTCATCTAATTTTCTCGTTAACTCACGAATAAAATATTCTTCGTCTGGATTTAACAGAAACAACGTTAATAATTTTATTCGAGTGTTCGAAGTAAACAGTCGTTTAAGCATGTTTTTTGAACCTTAGAAAAGCCTAGCGTTTGTATACATAATTTATACAAATCGGAACGGATTGTACAAGTTTTTTTATCAATTTACAATAGCCTACTATACGAGTTGTGTTATAATATACTCACCTACATACCCCTATTGCCACAATCTTGTTTTTTGGTTATCAGAGAGCCGGTCCCGCCACGCACTGTTCATATTTTTTATACAACTATTTATGCCACCGACGTGCAATTAGTCAATCTCCCCTGTCGGTTTATTCTGTATAAAAAAATTGCACATAGCCTGTTGTTGAACAACTTTTTTATAAGACTGTTAATCCAATTTATATCTTTTACAGATAGGACATCTTTGTTCTTCACTCCATAATATTACTCATGTTAAATCCCCTTTTCACATTAAATTTTGATAAAAAAATGAGGTGAGAATTCACTCACCCCATAAATTTAATATGATTTCTATAAAATCTTAAAATTCATCCTCCTCATCACTTCCATCATTCGAAAGAAAACTCATAATTAATCCCATCAAAAACATCCCTGTGATAATTCCTATAATTGAAACTCCGAAGATCATCAACGTAGGTGATGTATTTGTACTCACTGATAAAAAGAAAAATGTTACGAAATTACATTGCGCTTGAATGTTTTGGAACGCAACAACTAAGATCACAATTGCAAGTACTATCGATCCCGCAAGAAAGAATGCACGTAAATTTCTCATAGTTTTAAGATAATTTTAAATTAATTTTCTCGGTCAATTATACCATTACTCAACAAAACGATCAAATAGACGCTTCAGCCTAAGCGAATTTGCAATACGGCCTTTTGCTTCGCCCATATTTACTCCTTCCGGCATTGGTCCCATCTTTTTAATTTCTTCGTCTATTTCGGCATCTTTTACTTCAACTTTTTCTTTTTCCATAATTTCATTAACTCCAAACCTTAGAGTAATTCGCTTTATTGCCTCTTTCTTAAGCTCTTTTTTCAAATCTTCCTCTGTTTTTTTGATATGAGTTAGATAATTTTCGAAAGTAAGTCCACGATGTTGCATATCATGTTTCATTTCGTGAATCATGTGCTCAACTTCCTCGTCGGTCAAAATATCAGAAAATTCAACTTTTGTAACATCAAGAAATTTCTCCAAAAGATCATTCTCCTGATTTTTCTTCTCCTCCCCTTCCTTGTATTGCTTCAAATCCACCTCAACACTTTCTCTAAATTCAGCTTCTTTTTGCTTTTTACCACTGATTTTTTCGATAAATTCTTCATTAAGTTCAGGGATTTTTGGCTCCTCAACCTTTTGAACAGAAATTTTAAACTTAACTTTTTTTCCTTGAAAACTCTTTTTGTGGTAATCCTCAGGAAAAGTAAGTTCAAATTCCTTTTTTTCTTCTTTCTTAAGTCCAACAATTTCATCCTCAAAGCCAGGAATCATCATATTTTCTCCCAAAATCAATGGATGATTTTTACTCTTAGTCCCTTCCAATGAAACCCCGTCTTTATCAAATCCTTCAAAATCAACTTCGACTTTATCGCCTTTTACGGCTTTTCTATCAACTTCTTTCCACTCAGTGAACTGTTTTTGAATGTTTGAAATAATCTCATTTACCTCTTTTTCAGTAATTTTCACTTCTTTCATCTTCACTTTAACTTTTTCATACCCATCAACTTTTATTTCCGGATAAACTGGAGCAATTGCCTCAAATTTTACAGGATTTTTTGAAAGGATATTTACACGAGGCCGAGCAATGACAACCAATTTTTCCTTGTGAATAGTCTCTGTCAAAATTCTTGGCATAGCGATATCAATAGCATGAGCCCGAATTACATCCTCCCCTACCTCTTTGACAAGAACATCATATGGAATTTTTCCTGGACGGAATCCAGCGATTTTAACTTCCTTAGAAATTTCTTTTGCAGCAACATCCAAATCTGCTTTCAAATCAGCGTCTTCGAGCACCACTGAAATTTCAACTTCAGATTTTGGTAATTTTTTGACTTTAATGTCCATAATTTAGCGATTTTAAAGGCTTAAAATATATTTTGATATCATGAAATTCAAGTATATCACTGCGCATCCTACCGTAAATCACACGACGACACAACGGGAGCTTGAAAAAAAAGCCAAAATTTGGTAAAATTATGAGATATTTAAATAAAAGTTCGCGCGAAAAATGAACAAAATACAAAAAATAAAAATAAATCTTACAAACTTTTTCTGTGAATCACGGCTTATCTATGCAACTAGACGTGAAGATGGACTATATGCAGATAGCACGCCAACTGAACCTGGATTAAACCAAGTTGAGAGTATTGTTGATGCTTTTCAGCAAAAATATGATCCGGAAAATTTAAATTACGCTGAACATAATGTGAACGAAGTAGTTACAGGAGTAAGAGGAAGAATGATGGAAGGACCTTTCAATGATCTTACTGTGCTTAGTGGAGGGCGAATTTTAGATGAAAGAGTAAAAAATAAACTTTCTGACATTGCCGATCAAGCTCCTCAGAAATATCAACAAATCATCAACGAGGAAGTTAGACGAAGCGGACGCTTGCTAGAAAGACGCAATATAGCGCACGAATTATTGACTTATGAAAACATAGCAGGAGCAAATTATTTAACGTTTGTGCGTAATTTAGAACATGAGCTTTTACGCTTTGGGACAATCGGTGCAGCAGCTTTTAGGGATTCAAGAGGCAATCCGATAAATTTAGCTAATCCTGCTGCGAGCAATGAATTTGATGTAGCTGTTGGAAACAATACCCCTGCAACAACCACTGCAACCCCACCAGTTAACCCCCGTGAAACTGTAACTATTCATTGGCATAATGAAGATTTTGCCAGCATTCAAGAAAAATTAAAAAGAGCTGGAATGTGGGCAAATTTTTCAAGACAAGGAAGTGTGCGCGAATTCATACACTTACATTTCAGACTTTCGCTTGTCAAACAAGCTATTGCAGAGGAAAAAGCTAAACTCAGCGTAGATAGATTTAGCCCGCAAATGCTTAAAATTTGGCTTGATAATGAGCGGACTACAAGGGCACTTAGTACATTGTCAACAGCGACTCCTAGTGCAAACGATATAGAAGCTGCTCGAAAACGAGTTTCTAATCAGTCTGTTATGGGCCGGCTCGAAAAAATACTACTTCCGAATACTTTGGAGGACATGTCGGATTCAATGGAAACTCGAACAATGCTGGCGTATTTAAGACATAAATTAGATGATGTCGAAGATAGAAAAGATATAGATGCATTACTAAATTCACTTTCTGGAACAAAAGACCAAAAAGCTCTTGATGCTGCCGAACAAGAAATTGAAACCGCTAACAAAAATATAGATCAAAATACTTCTGTAATAACAAATTTAGGGAAGCTTGATAACTTCAATGTTGCTATTTTTGCTAAATTTGATGGGTTAACAAGAACACAAGAAAGATTAGCAAATGAACAAACCACAGCCCATGGAAAAAGATTAACTGCAATCAATCAAGAATTAGCAAAAATAGACGAAAACTTAGAAACAGAAAGCTACAAATTGGTAGATCAGTTAAAACGCGTTCAATTACAATTGCAAAAATTAAATGGGACAACAGTAAATGAAATTAATTCATTTGTTAATGTTGCACTCGCATCTAGTTCACAATCAGATTTAGATACATTCATTGGAAATATTAAAAACATAATGATCAAGAATGAATTTGCAAAAGATTTAGAATCTTTAATTGAAACAAAAAAACAAGATGCTGAGAAAGAAATTGCCGCTGCAAATCAAGTCAAAACAGAAAATAATCAAAAAATAAATGATTTAAATCAAGCTAGTCCAAATGTTAAAAAAATGGATTCACGCGGACTTTTATATAAGCTGGTTGAACATGACCTAAAAAAACAAGGTGTATCAATTAGCGTTGACCTTGAAAGACAAGCTTTAATAGGGACTAATGCTCTCATTAATGTATGTAGAAATAGCGCGGTGTATGGCGACGTTAATCAAAGTATTGCCAGAGAACTAAAAAATAATCCAAGTCGACTCGGGAGAGGTGAGAATTGGCTACAAAAACAACCTTTCTTTTCGTCTGTCCTAACTGGACAAGATGCAATTGAACATTTAGTAGATACGGACCCTGAATTGAAAATGTTTAAAGAAATCCAAGTCACTTCTACTAAAGCTGATCTTCTTAAAATGATGTATAGACATGGCGGAGATTGCAGCCCAACAAAATTACGAGAACTTGCAGGGAAAATTGGTGAAATTATTCGAGGTTTTGCAATAAACGAAAACGACAAAAGAATTGATAATAAAGATATATCAAAACTAGAAAGACTAATACATACTTTGGGACTTTTAGAAGCACAATTAACAACTGAAAAATTCATCAAAGAAGTTCAAGTACAAGCCTCGATCGATCCTGCAAACAGAGGCAATATCATTCTTGATATGTTGCAAGAACAAACAGAAAGCAGCCAAATCACAGATGAAGGGGTCAAGAATCTTGTTGAAGATCACGAGTCTGAATTCAAAAAATTATACACAAGAAAAGAGCTTTCTCAGCGTTATAATGAAGCGATGGATTCACTCGGACCAAAACCTACACAAGAGGAAATTACTGAAGCATTCCAAGAATATAACATTGATCCACGCGCTATAAGTAGAGGGATTGTTTCTGTAAAATCTGCCAGAACACTTAAGAAAGTTGGAAAAGCATTTGTGAAATATGGACCACTTGGCTGGATTTGGTACGGCATTTTAAGCCCTGTTGGATCAAAATTAGAATCAACATACTCCTCAGCAAAAGATGTATTCATCGAAGCAAAAGAGAAATTCCATGAATTTAGTACTTGGGGTTATATCAAAAATAGGTGGAATGACGAAACTGATCCAGCAACAACTGCGAAAGTTAAAGCTTGGTACGTAACAGCTCCTGCTGCCTTATCTGAACCAATAAAATGGGTAGGTGGAGCAGGTGGATATATAATATCAAGACCTAACAGATGGTTGAAATCAATAACTAATTATTTCTCACCAAAATCAAAATAATAAATATAAATTAACATGATATTTAATTCTTATAATTACAGCCCAAAAGCATTCATAGACTATATTATTGAGAAAATGAACCTCAACAATGAAACTTTAGAAGTTGAAAACAAAATTAGACATGAAATCGAAAAAAAACTGGGAAATCGCATTATCGAAACAATTATTAATGCAATGGATGAAGATCAAATGGAGCTTTATGAAGATATAAAAGAGACATATCCTGAACGATCACAATTCGAAATCCTCTTCATGCTACTCGACGACATTCCGATGCTGCATGAATTCATGATCAAAAGTGTAAACGACCTTGCAGATGAAATCCTTTATGACGTAGCAAAACTTGACCGCGCGATTGATGAGAACACAAAAGTAAAAAATAATTAATTTATACTTATATATATGGCAAACGGATCAGGAGAACAAACAGAAGACCAAAAAGCAGGCTGGGAAGCCATTGTTAATGCAGGGGCAAAAATGAATCTTTATAATAATAGATTGCTCGGGATTCACGACAAAGCTGCCAATGAACCCCCAACCCCAGATGAAGCGAAAGAGTTTATTGATAAACTTGGTAAATTGGATTTAATTCAAAATGAAAAAGGAGAAGTCGTAGGAGTTGGCCCTAAAACAAGTGGTGATCTTGCTAGTGCAATAGACCAACAAGCAAGAATAAATGAGACTGCAGCAATCGATGCAAATGAAACTGGATTTTATAAAGAAGTATATGATGTTGCGAAAAAACAAGCAGAAAAAAGATTTGAAACTGGAAAAACATATAGTCGGTTTGAAAAATTCATGAACGCAATACCCCGTAGGATAAAATTATTACCAAGTATAGATAAGAAATATAAAAAATATGAAAAATTCATCGAAAACCTAACAAAATATGAGGAATTAAAGAATGAGCTTGTAGCTTTAGATGGGGCCATTCTTTACACACAAAGAGAACTTCAAGTCATTGAAGATGAAATTGTAAAAACACAAGGCACATCAAACGAGGAAATATGGAGAGAACAAGCTGCATTAAGAGTTAGAACTATTGCAGAAGCAACTAAACAAAAAGTGCAAAAACTTATCCCAATGCAAAAAGTAAGTAAAAATAATAATGCAATATGGGCTGATGTAGAAAATGAACTTAAGTTAGAAGGAGAAAAATTAACAAAAAAGTTTAGCGGAAAAATTGATGCATTATTTCAAAAGCGACAAAGTTTGCTTAATGAATTAGCACAATACGACAAAACTAATCCAAACCATACTAGAAAAACATATAAATTACGGGAAGAAATTTATGATTGTGATATCAAGCTTGAAGGAATCAAGCAAAATATAATCAAATATAGATCGGGAAATCCAATATTCTTATTTGAAAGAATTATGGGAATCAAAAGCATTCCAATTCTAGATAGATACTCGCAAAATAGCTAAAACAAAAAAAACTTTAAAAATAAAAAAACAAAAATATGGAAAATTACAATTATTTTATGCAAAACCTGCTGAAATACTCAAAAAATGTGTATTTAAATAAGCCTCAAGCAGCTCCAGCTAATAATCCTCCTCATAGAATCAATGTTGTAGAAGGCAAAAGAGTTGACGATTTGGTAACTGAAATCAATCAAAGGCTTGGGAAAACTACTAAGGGAACAGACATACGGATAAATGATTTAGAAACAAATGTGACAACATTAGAAACAACCATTACTGTTTTACAAAAGGAAAATTTAGACTTGAGACAAGATTTAAACAACCTAGGGAATACACATAATGATTTAGTAACTGAAGTTCAAAATTTGGATGACAATTTACATGCAATGAATCAAGGACTTCTAAATAGAATTGGAAGCCTAGAAAGTGAAAATCAAGATTTAAAGCAAGAATTCCAAAAACTAAAAGATCTAGTCGATGATATTCTTGCCGGTAAACAAGGCCCAGCTGCACAACCTGGGAAAAATGGACTATCTGCCTATGAAGTATGGAAAAACAATGGAGGAGTTGGGGCAGAAACTGATTTCCTACTTTCTCTAGAAGGAGATTCTGCTTACCAATCTTGGCTTGACCAAGGGAATACTGGTTCTGAGTTTGACTTTATTACTTCCCTCAAAGGGAAAGATGGTATCGACGGGAAAGATGGCATTGATGGGAAAGATGGCATTGATGGGAAAGATGGTGTCGATGGGAAAGATGGACTTGATGGGAAAGATGGTGTCGATGGAGCTAAAGGTGAAAAAGGTGATCCTGGGGAAGATGGTGAAAACGGGAAAGATGCTTATAAAATATGGCTCATTAGAAACCCTGGCAAATCTCCAGATGACTTCTTTGAAAGCATAAAAGGTGAAAAAGGTGATCCTGGAAAAGATGGTATCGATGGTAGAAATGGCATCGATGGTAAAGATGGCATCGACGGTAAAGATGGTATCGATGGTAAAGATGGTATCGATGGTAAAGATGGTATTGATGGTAAAGATGGTATTGATGGAGCTAAAGGTGAAAAAGGTGATCCTGGAAAAGATGGTAAAGATGCAATCCCACCAATAGTCTTGCCACCTACCACTCCGATCAAACCACAAATACCTCCAAAACCTTCCACACAAATTGAATATGTTGAAGTTGTAGGTAAAGGAAAAATCGACATTAATGACTTCTCATTAGTTGAGACATCAACAAAACGTGAAGAATTAAGGCAAGAATTAAAAACATATAACGGAATCGATAAGACTGCAGATAGAATAGTCGCATATATGGTCTGGTGTTCAAAACAAAATCCTCAACACGTTACATACTATCTTGACGACTTAATTAATTGGAAAAAACAAAACATAGATGTTGATGGACAAAACCACAATTATACACGCAAAATTACAACAGCTATCATCCCTGGCTTAATTCTAGCTCTAAAAACAAAACCATTGGCTAACGGGAAACAAGGCCATCCTAATAAGAAAAAAACAAATATATAGAATAAAATACAATGAACAAAAACACTCAATACAAAGAAAAATTAGCACAATACGAAACTCTCCTTGAAAAGAAAATTGCTTTGAAAGAAAAAATGATTCAGCTAGAAAAGGAAAATTTCGGAATTTTGGCTTCATTCCTTGAAGATATGGAGTCAGATTTTCTTCAATTTTAGCCCATTAATTCAAGTCCACTAATACATCTTAAACAAATATAAAATGTCAAATCCAGAAATATACAGTGATCGTCCACCTCAAAACACAAAACCTGTTGATCGCTCAGACGAAATTGTGCGTGATACAACGATGCGCAAAAAAGTTTACCCGGAAATCAAGATCAAGAAAGATCTTGAGAATACTGATTATGTTGGCCTTTATTCTCCGCTAAAAAATTTCCCTACTAAAGACCTATCAAAACATCAGGTGGAATTCCGCGATGCCATGAATAAAACAAGAGGGTCTATTGGGAATTCAAATGCGGATAATTATATGAATGAGCTATTTAAAGCAGAAACTTTAAAGGATTTCGACGACAAAATTGAGCAAAACCAAATAATCAAAAAAGAAGAAATTACCCCTGCAAAATACATAAAATTGAAAAATGGATGGGAAAAATACAAATTATATCGAAAACACATTGAAGATCAGTTAAATGTAGATGATCTAGTGAACAAAGAAAAAGAAACAGTCATTGAACAAGGGATTGGCTACAAAAACACTGTTGAACATGAAGTTGCAACAAAAATTCAAGATTTCAGAACAAACTGGGGGAAATTAAATGGACAACAAAGACTTGTTGCTGGAATTACAATGCTAATCGGGACATCTTGGTTTCTCAACAGCAACAAAGAAGGAGCCGTTAAACTACGTGACATGTTCAAAAAGGTAGCAATTCTTGGAATTGGTGCCTATGGTCTAAACACCGTTTCAAAACTATCCGGAAAAAGTCTAGTCGATTATGGTCGTGCATATGCAGCCGACAAATCCGGAAAGAGAGATTTTTTCAAAAAGGCATTCGACACTGATAAATATGGAGCAGAATCAATGAACGCTGCAATTGTTCATTTGGGGAATCATGATTTCGTCAAATTAGCAGACAAATATTTAAACACCCGCACTGCTTTTAACGCAGAACATATGCCGGAAGAAAGCCGCGAACTTTATATCGCTGGAGTTCCAGATCAGAATTTAAGCAAAAGAGAGGCATACAAAACAATGACAATGCTTGATGATAAATTGATCAGCCAAGGAAGCAGCCTTGAAAAATTACAACGTAAAATCAAAGAATATAAAGAACAAGCAAGACGTGAGAACAAAGTTTTTGTCGAACCAACTTTCGCAGAAATCGTAACTCAAATTTTACAAAAAGATGGAATAGGATTAACCGTTAAAAACGGCAAAGTCGAACTTGCCAATGCGCAAGAAATGAAACAAAAAGTCGAATGGAACAAAACTCAAAAAGGAGAAACTGTTACATGGTGGCCACTTACTGGTATCCCGGCAACTTGGAAAAAAGCAGCTTACTCACCAAAACAAGACCCAGAAAAAGTTGAAAGAGAAGAAAATCTAAATAAGATTTCCGAAAAAATGCTACCAGATAATGCGCTTTTAAGCGAAATCATAAAACCGGCAACACTTGGATTATATTATCAACAATTCGCTGGGATGAGCAAATATCAATATGAACAACATCCAAGACAGCTATTTCATTTAATGGAAAACCCAACTGAAAATGCAGCCTATATTATTCAAAAAGAAAAAATTGGGCCAGCTAATTTACAAAGAAATAACTTGCATGTAAACACTATACAAAACGCTTACAACAACGCGATAATTAATTTGCGAAAACAATATTTAACGCAAAAAAATGGCAAATATCAATATCCTAAAGTTGCACAAATTATAAATGAAGGTCGTTTAAATGAATTTGTTCATCCAGTTGGTGGCGTTTTTCAAGCCCCATATAAAAATGGTAAATTCGATTATCCAACGAATTACATAATGTTCCTTAGATTAACCCTTCCTGGATCAGTCGAATTCAACCTTAGAGACAAAAAAGAATGGCCAGATGGGGATATGATGAGGATGATGCATGAAACACCAATGAAAAAAGGTGAAAAAATCTTACGTAGTGACTTCAAGCGCCTTGCTGAAGAAAAATTCACTGAAAAAATTGATGGGAAAGAAATCAGAACATTTGCTTTCAAAGGTGCTTATGAATCATTTTTGGCAAAAACAGGACTCACTAAGAATGAAATTGCCACATCAAAAGGAATCAATAAAATCGATGCCCTACTTGAATATTTCAGCGCAATATATGCCGGAAGCGGCATGACAAAAGCTGGTTTAATAAGATTTTTAGCTTCTCACAAAATGGAAAAGGAAGAACTAAACAATGCATACAAAAAAGCTTTGGGGGCTAAGGAAGCTAATCCTGCTGATAAATACACAGATAAATATAATCGAATTAATGAAATTACATTAAATGTTATAGCAGAAAAGATTACAGTGGTTGGAAGTGAATTTTCTCCAGAAGAACAAAGTCGAATATCAGCTGCAATGTTCAATTTCTCGAATCTGTTTGTGCTTGCAATGAATGGTGATAAAAAAGCTTTGGATTTAGTTCAAACTCCATTATTCCCAGCCATAGATTTAGACATTGCTAGCTCAAAAGTACGTAATCCAAGTCCGGCAGCTAAGCCATCCCCTGCCCCAGTACAACAAAGCAGCGTGACACCAAAAATCAGTTGGATACCAGAATATGGTCAAAGCTTGAACCCAAAACCAAAATCAAAGCTACAACAAATTTTTGATCAAGCCTTGATGCTATACAAAACGTCTTTGGAAAATGCTATCAAAATGCCAAAAATTGATCAAGCCTTGATGCTATACAAAACGTCTTTGGAAAATGCTATCAAAATGCCAAAAATTGATCAAGCCTTGATGCTATACAAAACGTCTTTGGAAAATGCTAT
>JAHJMX010000068.1 GCA_018821175.1 Patescibacteria group bacterium | reverse complement strand
GATGGGCAGATACGGATTTTGGAGCTTGCAGTTGAAAAATTGGATCATAGAACTCCAATTTTGATTGGTAGTGAAAATGAAGTGACAAAAGTGGAAGAAATGCTCGCCTAAATTTGTATTAAACTGTAAGGGAATTCGTTTTTTAACGTTTAATAGATAGATCTAAATATATTTAGCCGGATGCAATGAAAGAACAAGAAGCTAGGCAAATTACAGATAAGCAGATTGAAGAGCTCGTTAAATTGAGCCAAAAGGGCGATGTGAAAGCATTTGCTCAAATATATGACGTATTTGTTAAATCTATTTACAGATATGTTTTTTACAAAGTTAAAAAGGAAGATGTAGAGGATATCGTTGAGGTTCTTTTCTTAAAAGCTTGGGAAAATATACGCAAATACAAGAAAAGAAAAAATACGACCTTTAAGTCTTGGATTTTTAGAATTGCACATAATTTAATAGTTGACCATTATCGTTTGAGTCGTGAGCATGCATCTCTTGATCCATGGATTGCAGATACAAAACGTGAGGCTAATCCGATCGACATGACTCAATGTAAGCTTAATACTGAGTTTTTGAAGGAGGCCCTTGCTAAGTTGAAGCCGAATTATCAGCAGTTGATAATTTATAAATTTATCAATGATTTTTCAAATGAAGAGATTGCGCAGTTGCTTGATAAAAGCGAGGGAAGTATAAGAATTTTGCAGTTTAGGGCTTTGAAATCTTTAAAACAGATTTTGAAAGATATGGGAGTACAGCAATATCAGAAGTAATTATGTAACAAACCGGGGGATTTGTCGTTTAGAAACACGCTTAAGTTAATAGAGCAAACATGCGTAATAGTAATAATATTGAACAATTAGAGAATGCTTTAAAGCATATTGAAACTCCTTCTTTGGATTCTCACACAGAGGCTCGTATGAAGGAGAATGTTTTTGCGCAAATAGAAGGATGTAGGCAAAGGTCAGCATCTTTGGACGAACTTAAATTTACTATAAAAAGTATTGCTCAGAAATTTGAGCCTTCAGCTTTTAGTACGGCTAGAATTAAGGAAAATGTAATGGCAGTTGTAGAAGCTGCTTCTCAGAAAGATGCTTGGAAGAGGTTGTTTTTTGGTTGGCAAAAAATTCTTGCATCTCTAATGATTGCTGTTATTGGTATAACTTCAACGATTGTTTATATTGCGGATATACCAGTTACTAAGGCGGCGCGTAAAACATCATTCCAGAATTTATATGGAACTGTGCAAGTTTTGAGGAATGACGTGATGATGCCAGCTAGTGATGTTGAAAATTTGCAGGAGGGTGATGTGATTATTACCGGTGATGATGGGATTGCGGTTATTCGTTATTTTGATGATAGTGTAACGCGGCTTTCTTATGGGACTGAGCTTCGAATTAAAAAATTATATCAATATAATACTGCCGTTGCGGAAACTGAAGTTGGGTTAAAATTAGAGAAGGGAAGAGTTTGGTCGCAGGTAGTTAATTTGGTTGGGCAAGAATCTTCATTTCAAGTTGAAACTAATGGGATGAGTGCTGTTGTGTCGACTACTGCATCTTTTGATGTAAAGAGTAATAATGAAAAAGAAGAAACAAATGTTTCTGTTTTTGATAATACCGTTGAGGTGAGTTTGTATGGGTCTGCTGAAGGAGCAAAGCATTTAATTGAAAAAGGATATGTTGCAGCTGTATCAGGCAAAACATCTGCAATGGAAACAATTTCTTTCAATGATTCTAAGCAAGAGGGGGATCAAGTTTGGGCTGATTTAAATACATTGAAAGATATTGAATATGTTGAAAATATTCAATATGAACTTACAGAGAATGTTGCTACAAATGCTGGAGTATTGCCTGGAGATTCACTTTATGGAGCAAAGAAATTGAATGAATCGGCAAAATTAGTTGTTGCTGGTAATGAAACTAATAATGCGAAAATAAAAGTTGATATTGCCAAGACGAGATTAAATGAAGCTGGGGCATTACTTGCTTCAGGGAATTCAGAGGCTGCAGGTGAAGTTCTCAATGAATTTGAGAAAATGATCGATGAAATTGGTGAAGCTGGAAAAAATTCTGATGAAATAAATAGTTACGTGAAGGAAATGATTGGAGAAGCTTCAAAGGAAGTCGCAGTTTTGAACAGCGATTCAGATCTTTATCCTTTGAAAGAATCTCTCGATAGCGTTAAAACGAAGCTTGTTAGTGGAGAAATCCAAAATGATACTGTAAATTGGGGTCTTAAAAAAGGCGATGAATATGCTCTTTTGCATAGTGCAGCGACAGAAGATGTTAGCGAACAAATATTGCCAGAAGAGCAAGAATAAGTCCGATCATTGCAAACATTCCACCTATGATCCAAAATCTCATGACCACTTTTGTTTCTGGCCATCCGATGTATTCGAAATGGTGATGTAATGGTGCTATTTTAAATACCTTCTTTTTGAAAACCTTTTTTGAGAAGATTTGAATAATGATTGAAAGTGTTTCGATGACAAAAACAAATCCAATTAAAATTAATGGAATAAATGAGTCTGTAAGCATTGCAATTACTCCAAGTGTGGCTCCAAGCGAGAGAGCTCCTGTATCACCCATATATAATTTTGCAGGAGGAACGTTATGCCATAAGAAGGCAACTAAAGCTCCGACGATAATCGCACAAAATGCTGCGAGAATGTACATTCCAAGCGTGAATGAGATAATCCCAAAAGAACCAAATGCGATTGTAAGGAGACCACCAGCGAGCCCATCCAGCCCATCCGTGAAATTAACAGCATTTGCTGTTGATGTGATGACCAGCATGAATAGTGGGATGTACCAAAGTCCTAAATAAATGTCGCCAATTCCAGGGATATTGATTTGATCGTATCCAAGTTTGTAATGAAACCATAAAGCTCCAAGCAATGCGAAAATCAATAAGAAAAAGAATTTCGGTCTGATATTAATTCCTTTTGATTTACCAATGCCTTTGATATTAAAAAAATCGTCTACGGCGCCAAGTAGCCCAACTCCAATAAGCGTTGCTAAAGGTAGCCAAGTTTCTTGTCGGTTGAAAAGAGAATGGTCTATCCATCCTATGTATGATAAAAATGTACTTCCAAAAACTATTAAGGCTACTGTTCCCCAAATTAAAATTCCACCCATTGTAGGTGTTCCAGCTTTTCCTTTGTGCAATTCGTGGTATAGACTTGCTTTTTCTCCAGTTGATGCAATTTCACGAATTTGTTTGTGTATCTTAAATTTTTTCAGAAGTTTAATGAAAGGTTCTGCCATAATTACTGCAAAAATAAACGCAGAGGCAAAAGATAAAAAAATTAAAGTTAAATTTATGAGTAATTTAGTGAAATCCAGTTCTAAAGCCATAATTAAAGAGGTTTACCATATATATGAACGAAAGGCCCATGAGGCCAATGATTTTGTTTCTTGAAAACGATCTGGGCTGTTTAAAACTACTGTGATTATTTTATTACCATAACCATTGTCGATTACTGAGATAAAGCATAAGCCAGCTAGTTCTGTACTTCCAGTTTTGAGTCCTATAATGTTCAAGAAGCTATTTAAAAGGGTATTAGTATTTTCTAGTTCATGACTAATATTGCCGTCAGTTGATTCAATTTGCATAGATTGGATTTGAGCTGTTGTTCTGACAAATGAGTTGCGGAATGCATATCTGCCCATTAATGCAACGTCTCTTGCTGTTGAGTAATTCTCTAACGAATCGAATCCAATTGGATTTTGAAAATGTGTGCCAATTAGTCCGAGTTTTTTGGCTTTTTCATTCATCATAGTGACGAATGAGGGAATGTCACCAGCAATATGTTCTGCTATTGCTATCGCTGCATCATTCCCAGAGTTGATTAATAGGGCATATAGTAAATTTTTCATTGTTATTTTTTCGCCTTGCAGTAGCCAAGCTTTGGATCCTTCGGTGAGCGCGGCTTTATTGCTAACATTCACAACTTCGCCAAAGTCGGCATTTTCTAATGCTATTATTGCTGTCATTAACTTTGTGATGCTGGCAATTTGCATTTTTTGATCTGCATTTTTTTCATATAAAATAGCCCCACTTTCAAAATCTATGATAATTGCGGCTTTTGCTTCAATTTGTGGTGCGACAGTATCTGTTTTTTTTGTGGGAATCTTGCTAGCTGGCAAGGTTTCTGCATATTTTACTTCTAGGACGATTGGGTTTGGAGCGCTGTATGTAGGCTCTTTTGGGGATTCGTCAAGATACCCATTTGAGGTCCCCAAACTTGCTGCTGCATAAAAATTTAAGAAAGTTGTG
>JAHJMX010000067.1 GCA_018821175.1 Patescibacteria group bacterium | reverse complement strand
CCAAATCCAGATTATCATTTTAGAAAAATTAATAAAATTAAGAGAAATTACACTAGAAAGCACAATCCAATCAATCCAGCTTATCAAAATGAAGAAAATTTTAGCAAAATAGTTTTTGAATCTAGTGAAAATGTAGAAAATCAAAAAAATATTAATGCTTAAAATTTGTTATAAATCGAAAAAACGTTAAACTTATAATTGGAATTAATTATATGACTTTTTTACAATGCAAAATTTAATTTTCTTAGGCGCTGGGATTTTAATACTGCTTATCTTCTTTTTCAGCATTGTTGTAATTCGTTTGCGTTCTATGCGAGATGAAATAAATTTAGATTGGTATAACCTGCTGGATAAATTGCAGTATAGGCAAGATTTAGTACCAAATTTAATTGAAACGGTAAGAACTTTTGTTGATAAGAATGAGATGATGAAATATAACGAACTAATAAATAATGTCATTGATATACGCGCAAAAGCGGCAAGAATGGAATTGCCAGGGAGTGAAAAAATTGTGATTGAGCACAACTTAAGCAAATTGATTGAAAAAGTTTTTGCACTTGGAGAAAATCATGAAGACTTAAGACAAAGTACCAATTTTCTAGAATTAAAAAAAGAATTTTCTGACATTAGGAATGGAATTGAAATTTTGGTGGTAAATTATAATAATAAAGTAAGAAAACATAATAGGGTAAGAAAAATGCCTTATAATTTTCTGCCAGCGGTTCTTTTGGGATATAAAAAGAAGAAAATTTTTGATTTTGAGTAAAATGTTATTGGCTTCTGGACAAGGTTTTTTGCCATACATTCTTTTTTTTGCAAAAAAAGCCTTGACGGTGAGCAAGCACTCACCTACAATGTGAGCGTACACTCACTATATAAGCTCGATCAAATGCAATTACTTACTCCAAAACAAGAATCGGTATTACAATTTATTGAAAAATACCAATTGAAACATGGATCATCGCCTACTTTGAAAGAAATGCGCGAACATTTTCAAGTAAGTTCAGATAATAGCATTTTGAAGCATGTAAAAGCCCTTGAAGAAAAAGGGTATATTCAAAAAGACGATACTCCGCGCGGAATTAAAATTTTAGATAGTGTTAAGAAAAGGCTTGAATCTGCAACAATTAAATTACCACTGCTTGGTTATATCCCAGCGGGTGGTCCAATTTTAACAGAAGAATTTATTGAAACATGGTATGACGTTGGACCAGATATAGCACGAAAAGAAGAAGGATGCTTTCTACTTAGAGTAATTGGTGAAAGTATGATTAATGCCGGAATTCTTGATGGAGATATTGTTGTTGTTGATTCTGGAAAAACACCTAAAAATGGAGATATCGTTGTTGGATTAATTGATAATCAAAATACAGTTAAGAGATATATTAAAGATATAAATGGAGTTTATTTAAAACCAGAAAATCCTGATTATGAAAACATATATCCAACTCATGAATTAACTATTCAGGGAGTTGTAACTGGCTTAATTAGATATTATTAGAAAATAAAACTTAGATTTTGACCTCGATAGGAAATTTTAAATGAACCTATCTACTTTTTCGTCGACTGCAAATTTATATAAAAACACACTAACCATACAAACCATGAATATCAAAATCGGGACAAAACCAAGGCTTTGGTACGTAAAACCTTATCCAACAAATTTCAAGAAAAGAACATTCTTGCAACGTTTTAAAGCTTGGAGAAAACTTAGTAAAAGACGTTATTATGCATGGGATGGTCAAATAGCAATGTTCTAGAAAAAACCCAACCTTAAAATATATAAGCCACAAGTTCCAACCTTAGCAAAAATAACTTTATTAATTCACCTCTTAATCTTGCAATAACAAAGCCCCTTCGCTATATTAAAACCCTGTTAAAAAGGCTTTAACAAATTTAGGCGGTGACGACTCCAATGATGCAACAATATGAAGCCATAAAAGCTCAGTATTCTGACTGTATTTTGCTTTTTCGTCTTGGAGATTTTTATGAAATGTTTGGAGACGATGCTGTGAAGGCTTCGAAAATTTTGAATATTACTTTGACTAAGCGTAATAAAGGTGCTGCATCAACAATGCCAATGTGCGGAGTCCCTTATCATTCAATTGAAGGATATATTGCAAAACTTACAAGACATGGAGAAAAAGTTGCAATGTGTGATCAAGTTAGTGATCCTAAATTACCTGGGATTGTAAAGCGTGAAGTAGTACGCGTTATAACTCCAGGGACTACATTGAATGAAAGTATTTTGGATAATAAAACAAACAATTACTTAATCAGTATAATTGAACGGGATGGAGTTTTTGGGCTATGTTACGTCGATATTACAACTGGAGATTTTGCCGTAACACAAATCGGGACTTTGACAGAAACTATTACAGAAATCTCAAAAATATCACCCGCAGAATGTATTTTAGAAGACGATTTATTTGATGGGGAAAAAGGGGCTTTGCTTCGTGATACTTTTGATCAAACTTTCTTCTCAAAATACTCAACTTTCCGAAATGCACAAGATACATTAAAAGATCATTTCCGAGTGAAAACATTGAATGGTTTTGGACTTGAGGATAAGGATGTTGCCATAGAAGCTGCAGGATTTGTAATGAATTATCTTTTTGAAACTCAAAAAACAGACTTATCACATATTAAAAAAATTAGTTATTTTTCGATTAGTAAATATATGCCGATCGACGAAGCAACCTTAAGAAATTTGGAACTTTTATACACGCTACGAGATCGTCAAAAAGATGGTTCTTTGATCTCGATTATAGACAACACTTTAACTGCAATGGGAGGAAGGATGTTGAAATTTTGGCTTACACATCCACTGCAAGACGTTAGTGAAATTAACGAAAGATTGAATGCTATTGAAGAAATTATTAATAAAGCAGGAATACATGCAAATTTACGAGCAATCTTAAAAGACATTGTAGATATTGAAAGAATCATGGCTAAACTTTCGCTAGAATCTGGAAATGCTCGTGATCTATTAGCACTTAAATCTTCTCTAGAAAAAATCACAGAATTAAAAAGCGAAACGTCTGAAATCCAATCCGAGTTTTTGCAAAACTTACGACATAATTTTGTAGATATGAAAGAAATTACGTCGTTGATCGATGATTCAATAGCCCCAGAACCACCGATTTTACTTACAAATGGAGGAATAATTCGCGATGGATTTAATGAAAAGTTAGATAAATTAAAAAATATTAGCCGAGAAGGAAAAAGTTTTATAAAAGATTTGCAGGAAAAGGAAATAAAACGCACTGGGATTTCATCGCTAAAAGTGAAATATAATAGAGTTTTTGGGTATTATATCGAAATCAGCAACGCAAACATGCATCTTGCGCCAGAAGATTATATTCGTAAACAAACTTTAGTTAATGCAGAGCGATTTATTACTCCAGAATTAAAAGAATATGAAGAAACCGTTTTAACCGCAGAAGAAAAAATTATCGAACTCGAACAAGAATTATTTGCAGAAATCAGACAACAAATTATTCAAAAAACATCAGAAATTCAAAAAAATGCTAATATTTTCGCTACATTTGATGTGATTTGTGGACTCGCTTACACTGCACAAATAAACAATTACACTAAACCAATAGTTGACGATAAAAACATAATTGATATTGAAAATGGAAGACATCCTGTTGTTGAAAAAATGTCGTTTGCAGGAAATTTTATTCCAAATAATACAAAACTCAGTAATGAAAATGATAGACTTCTACTAATTACTGGACCGAACATGGGAGGAAAATCCACAATTCTGAGACAAACAGCTTTGATTGTTTTGATGGCGCATATAGGAAGTTTTGTGCCGGCATCAAAAGCAAAAATCGGACTAATTGATCGTATTTTTACAAGAGTTGGAGCTTCTGACAACCTGATTAAAGGACAAAGTACTTTTATGGTTGAAATGCAAGAAGCAGCAAATATTTTGAACCATGCTACTTCAAAAAGTTTGATTATTTTGGATGAAATTGGACGTGGAACTTCAACTTATGATGGAGTTAGTATTGCCTGGGCAATAACTGAATATATTCACAACACAATTCAGGCAAAAACTATGTTTGCAACTCATTATCATGAACTAATTGCAGTTGCCGAAAGCCTGCCTCATGCAAAAAATTTATGCATTACAGCAAAGGAATCTGATAATAAAATTATTTTCTTATATAAATTAGAAGAAGGAGGAATAGATAAAAGTTATGGTATTGAGGTCGCAAAACTGGCTGGATTACCGCAAGAAGTGATCGACAAATCAAATGATATTTTGGAAGATTTAGAAAAAAATGTTATCGACAAAAATATCGAAAACGCTTTGCGTGATACAAAGAAAAATATACCTGAGTCTCAAATGGATTTATTTGGCAACACAGCTTTACTCGAAGAATTTGAACGTAAAACTCAAAACCTAAGAAAAATAAAGGATGATATTGCCAAAATAGATATTAATCATCTCACTCCAATTGAAGCTCTTCAAAAACTCGATGAATTAAAGCGCAAAAGTAACAACAACTAAATGTCTATAATAAAAATTCTCCCAGAAAATTTAGTGAATCAAATTGCAGCCGGAGAGGTTGTTGAAAGACCTTCCTCTGTAGTAAAAGAACTTTTGGAAAACTCTCTTGATGCTGGAGCAGACAAAATAACCTTAGAAGTTAATGGTTCTGGTGATGAGATGATTCGCATTACTGACAATGGAAGTGGAATGGACATGGAAGATGCGAAATTGGCTTTTGAAAGGCATGCGACAAGTAAGATTTCCAGCACTGATGACCTTTTCAAAATTTCATCTATGGGATTCAGAGGAGAAGCAATTGCAAGTATTGCATCAGTTTCTCATGTTACTTTGCAAACAAAAATGCGGGGAGCAAATATTGGAACAAAAATTGTTTGTATTGGTGGGAATATTGAAAAAATCGAAGAATGTGGGTGCCCTGAGGGGACACAAATTGAAGTAAAAAATCTTTTTTATAACACCCCGGTACGAAAAAAATATTTGAAAACTTCTTCAACTGAATATCAACAAATACTAAGAGTTTTTCAATCAATGGCGCTTGCATACCCAAATGTTTACTTTTCGCTTATTCACAACAATCAAGTGAATTTTCAATATCCAAAATCTTTAAACTTTTTAGATAGGATTCAATCGGTTTTGGGAAAACATATTTCGGAAAATTGTATGCCAATTTCGTATGAATCAAATGATATAATAATCGAAGGTTTTATTGGAAAGCCGGAACTTGGGCGCAGTGGGAATAAACATCAATATTTATTCGTAAATCAAAGAAATGTTTATCATCATCTCTTTAGTTATGCGCTTGCAGAAAGCTATGGATCCCTCTTGATGAATGGCAAGAAACCATTTTATGCAATTAATATTAGGATTGCTACGGACCTAATTGATGTAAATGTTCATCCGCAAAAATTAGAAATAAGATTTTTGGACCAAAATACGATATTTAAGATTTTGCGAGCACATGCAAAAGTAACTTTGGAACAAAATTCACTTGCCCCATCTTTGAAAAGTTCAAATTTTTCAAATCAAAATTATTATCCAATAGAGCAACAACCCTTACAAATAAACGATGTAATGAGGCAGCGGAATGTTCAAGATGCTCTCGATTTTACAGCGCAAATTGGCAACGCAAATCCAGCCAAAATAAATAAATATGCATATAGTAATACATCTAATGTAGATGATTTAAGTATGGTTCCAATTGCACAAATCGCCAAATCATACATCCTAGCTGAATGGGCCGAAGGATTAATGATAATTGATCAACACGCTGCACATGAACGCATACTTTTCGAACAATTCCTAAAAGAATACAAAGAAAGTAACATTCAAAAACAACAACTTTTAATTCCACAAAGTATTGAACTTTCACAAAACGATATTGCGATTTTTGAAAACCACAAGGATGCTTTCACACAACTTGGATTTGAAATTGAATCGTTTGGAGGCAATACTTTCATCATTCATAGCATCCCGGCATCAATTTCAGACGACAATATAGCAGAGGTTATTATGAACGTTTTGAGCGACATTGCGGACTCAAAGGAGACACATGCGACCAAAGACTCAAAAGTGCGTATAATCGAATATATGTCGTGCAGGACAGCAATTAAATTCGGGAAAGAACTAAGTATGGATGAAATGATTGGACTAATTAGACAATTAGATAAACTAGAGTCACCATATACATGCCCGCATGGAAGACCATCAATGATAACTTTAACATTCGACGAGCTAGAAAAACGCTTCAAGAGAAAATAAAATCTTAGCTAAAAAAACTACTCAAGTGACCACAAAGAAGCAAAGTGCTGATCTGTTTTCAAAGTAGTCTCATACTCCAAAACTTCACCTTGATTGTAAACAATTTCCTCAGGATAATTCCGTAAATTCAAAAGTTGTGGGGCTGCAATAATACGTTTCTTGAACTTAACATCATCCAAATTTCCTGGCTGTTTTTGAACAGTCAAACGGTATTCATCAGCAACAGACAAATCAAGCGGATTCTTCAACTGATAAGTAAATAAAACTTCTTGTTCTTCCTGATAAGGAATTTCGCTGATGAAATATATGTAATTCTTATTCAGCTCTTCATCATATCCCTGAGTCACATCTTCAATTGCAACACCAGTAATATTCAAAAGTTCACTACCGGCCGGCATGTAGAATTTAATAATAGATTTATTATTGGCACGCCCAAGAATATTTTGAACTCCATCAGAAATTTCTGAGTATCCAAAAACCGCAAGCTGCTTTTTCCATTCTAAAGTAATATCCGGATTCCATGTATGTTTCCTATTCAAAGTAACAATATCTTTAATGACACCATCATCTTCTATAACCGTCTCATGAGTTAATTCAGATTTCATGTAAATATCACTTTTATTTCCTCCAATATTAATTGTAATCATACTCAAATAATCATCATCACCTGTATCAGTGACTTCCCCACTCATGCCAATATCCTCAAAGAAACCCTGTACTTGCTCATCTTTAGACCAAGCAAGGATTTGTTTTTCATTAATAGACTGCTGAATCAATGTAAATAAACTCTTAAAAGACGCCTGATCGTAAACCTTGAATTGCATAGCTGGAATCAATCTCTCAATAATGGCCTTTGGATTTTCAATGCCTTCAAGTTTTGATTCGACTATGTATGTAAGCACCGTATTATAATTCAATGCAGTAATCGGAGCTGAAAGCCCCTCGACCTCAACTGGCCCGGTAATAGTCAACAAATCTTCAAGAATACTTTGATTAATCGCAATCACACTATCCACACCAGGCCCTTCTTCTTTTTCGAGGAACCAAGCTGCTTTTGCAGCAGAAAGGGCAAAATCATACGTATAATTTGAATCTCGCATTCTCCAATTGTCGGTTAAATTGGAAATATCCTCAGGCGCCTGAACAAAATCATTCAATTGACCATCACTGTCGTAAATATCATGGAAATCCATTTTTGTAATATAACCATCGTTAACATCTACAATTATATAACTTCCAATAAAACCACCTGTTGGACGTGCTTCGGTATTATTTTGAAGTAAAATTAAATATCTATGAGGGTATCTATCTCCAAGCATTGTCATAATAGCCGGTATGCGTTTTTGCGCAGTACGAAGGAATGAAATCAAGTCTTTCACTTGAGTATTCAATGTGTCAAAGTTCTCTCTGAATTTTGTTGGTAAAAATTGATTCCCAGCAAGCTTGATCTTGTTTTGAGCAGATTCAACATCAACAAGAGCCTTATCAAAAAGCTCTAAAGATGATTTTAATTTTTCAGTTAAAGAAATTTTAGTGGCTTTTAGCTCTTGGTCTGCAAACGAATTATTTTGCATAAACAAAACAGGAATATCTGAAAGTCCGCTAATTCCTTGAGAAAAATACGATGCAGAATTTGAGATTAATTCTCCAGCCTCAAGCATCAAATATGCACTTTCTCCTATGCTACCATTCCCATAATTCATGCTGGAATTCCCCAAAAACCAAACTTTTTTTTGCGCTTCCGCAAAAGCAAAACTCGCAGACTCAAATGATTGCACAGCACTTCCAAAATTAGAATCAACCGCACTTTTACCACCATCAATCAAACCATCATAACCATTAAAAGCATTAACTTCAACATCAGCGACTATATCAAATAATTGCCTACCAATATGGATTACATTGAATAAAAAAAGCACAGCAAAGGCAATGGCAACAAATCTAAAAAAATCACTATAAGAACGTCCTCGCGATTTAGCATCAACTTCTTTCGTAAAAAAAACATAATCGTTTTCTTGTTTATTTTCAGGCTTTATATCAAAAGATCCAGCAAGTTTTGATCGTTTTGTTTTTGGCGCATTCTCATTTAATTTATTCAAATCAAGGACATGGCAAGACTGTTTTAGCTCACCAACAAGCTCTTGCTCATTCAAATTGAGTGTTTTTTTTGAGTCCCGATTTTTAATGTCCTTAAAAATGGCCATTAATCAATTTTTATATAATTAGTTGCTGAAATACCATCTTTGAAATAATTTTTCCCTGAAGCAAAATGCTTAAAAGGCTCTAGATATAACAATGTTTCAGCTGGTAAACTTCCACCAAAATTATCAAGCAAATATGAAATATCGGCAAACATCACTTCATCCGAAGTCCTAATCACAGGTGAAATAATTTCTAAAAACAAATCACTTTCTTTCATACTTTCACCTGGAGTTACAAATAAATCGATTGATTTTTCGAGATGAGATTTCTCAGTAGAAAGAACAAAAACATTATCCAAAACAATATAATAAACAGAGAAAATTCCATTTCCAGAAGATGCCAAAATATTGATTTCATAACCGTGATAATCTTCAGTAGATCGAACGATTTCCTCTGGAACCGTTCTAATTTCAGAAACTACAGTTCCATCCTCAAGCTCTACTTCAAAAACTTGGGGCGCTAATACGGATCCTGTTTGAATAAAACTATCTGCAATTGTCTCAATACTGTCACGATCACGCATAGGATCGAGCATCTCAAGCATTATTGTAAAAGCCTGATCATCCGGAGTGCCAGTTACGGCTACGGCATATTCCCCTTGCAAAAGAGGATAAATATCATCTTCTAAAGTAATTGTGTCCCCAAAATATTTACTTTTTTGCGCACGCAACATTCCCTCGAACACCAAATATGAAACCTCTCCGCCGCTCGAGAAAAAGTCGCTATAACGTTGCAATTGTTTTTTTAAATCAATTCCACCAGCATAAAAAAGAACATCCTTTTGCATTAATTCAAGCAAATTTGCACGAAACTTTGTATCAAAATTAATAAAATCATGCCCAGCCAAATATTCCTCATCCAAAGCCATAAAAGTTTGGATTGTAAGATTTTGATTTTCCATTACACCAACAACTCCAAATGCCTTATAAAGCTTGAGGAAAGGCTGGAAAGCAAGAAGCTCGCGTCCTTTTTCACTCATAAAGGTCCCGTTTGATTTCAAAACCGTATTTGCTTTTACAAAATCACTATAGGCAAAAACAATAGAGTTCATCGGAAGATTATGCGCAACTTTTTGATATAAAACACTATCAATTAAACGCCCACTACGGCTTCCGGCTGCATCAATAACGGATTTAAGTGCAATATCATTTTCCGCAATAACCATATTCCCAGCGACAAATGTAAATTTAAAACTATGACTAAGTGCATAACGATAAATTGGATTCCCTGCATAATCATCTGAAAGAATATAGTCCTCTTCAGATTGAAGCCCTCTAGATTCCATGAACTTCAATGCCTCATCTTCATTTTTCACCTCTATAAAAAATACATTATCAACTAAACCATCTGTATTCCCTTGCTCCAAAAGCGCAATTCCAATTTGCCTACCAATCCAAGGTTGAACCTCTGTATCAAATTCAGTGTTAAAAAATTCATCAAAAACAAACGTAAAAGCATCTGGATCATAAACAGCATAACCATCTAAAGATTCAAAAAAATGCTTAACCTGTTCATTCCCAGGATTTATATTAATTTGCACAACTGCAACGGTAGTATTTTCAGGCAAAAAATTCGCCAAACTTGGTGAACTAAAAATACGTGCAATCGCATAAAATGCAGCGAACATTAATAAGAAAAGGCCAATAGCCGCTAAAGAAAGCCCTAGAGTTTTCTTATTCAAAAGATCTCCCGGAGCTTTGTTTTTATCTTTACTCATAGATTATTTAAATAAATGCTTTTTACAATAAAATCTGCCGTTATACTATGGCAAATTTTCTTGTTTTTAACAAGAATTTTTTCTAGAATGCAGCTTAGACATGAATGAGAGAAATTGCGCTTAATTAAAATAAAATAACCACTTGAACATGCTTGCTAAAGAAATTCGCCAAAAATACATAGATTTTTTTGTTAAAAAATATGACCACAAACAAATTGATGGAGCTTCTTTGATACCAGAAAATGATCCAACAGTTCTTTTTACTACTGCTGGAATGCACCCTCTTGTACCATATCTGCTTGGCGAAAAGCATGCGGCAGGTAAAAGGCTTGTAAATGCGCAAAAATGTGTACGAACTGATGACATTGATGAAGTTGGAGACACTACTCATCTGACTTTTTTTGAGATGATGGGCAATTGGTCACTTGGAGATTATTTCAAAGAAGAATCAATTAAAATGAGTTATGAATTTTTAACTTTACCAATTAATGATGGTGGGCTTGGACTTGATCCATCGCGAATTGCGGTTTCTTGTTTTATCGGGGACGAAGATGCTGCAAGAGATGAAGAAGCAGCAAAAGCTTGGGAAGCTTTGGGATTTCATAGAAAAAAGGACGGAGATGAACTATGTGGTGGATTGATTTATTTCTATGGTAAAAAGGAAAATTGGTGGGGACCAGCTGGACAAACAGGCCCATGTGGACCGGATACTGAAATTTTTTATATAGTTGATAAAGAAAAATGTCCGAAATGTGATGAAATGGGAGTGGCTTGTGATTGCGGAAAACCGGTTGAAATTTGGAATAATGTTTTCATGCAATACAACAAAGGTGAGGATGGACTTTTTGTGCCACTAACACAAAAAAATGTTGATACTGGGCTTGGCCTTGAGCGAATGACAGCTATTATGCAAAATAAAAATACTGCTTTCGAAACTGAATTATTTGCTAGCGCTATTGGAAAAATACGCGAACTTGCAAAAAATAATGTTGAAAATGCGAATTCGAATTTTGCTGAATCTGAAAGGATTATTGCAGATCATTTGCGCGCCTCAGTGTTCATTATTGGAGATAGAAATGGAGTCACCCCATCAAATACTGATCAAGGTTATGTACTTCGCCGCTTAATCCGGCGCGCAATCCGTCATGCAAAAAAACTTGGTATTCAAGGAGAATTTATATCTGAAATCGCAAAAATTTATATCGATCTTTATAAAGACGTTTATCCAGAACTCGAACAATTCAAAGAAAAGATTATCACCACACTTCAAAAAGAAGAAGAACAATTCATACGTACTTTGGACCAAGGAGAAAAAGAATTTGAAAAAATTCTACCTCATTTACTTTCAAATAATCAGAAAATTTTATCTGGAAGGCTAGCTTTTAAGCTTTATGACACATATGGATTCCCAATTGAAATGACAGTAGAACTTGCAAAGGAAAATGGATTAGAAGTTGATATGAATGGTTATCAAGAAGCTTTCGACAAACATCAAGAGCTTTCTCGTGCAGGAGCAGAAAAGAAATTCAAGGGAGGTCTTGCCGACAATAGTGAGGCAACAACAGCTTTTCATACAACAACTCACATGTTACACGAAGCTTTAAGACAAGTTCTTGGAAAGCATGTTGAACAACGCGGATCGAATATTACAGCAGAAAGATTGCGTTTCGATTTCTCGCATCCTGACAAAATGACTCCTGAGGAAATAAAAAAAGTTGAAGATATCATCAATACAGAAATTGCTAAAAATCATGAAGTAAAAATGGAAGAAATGACTGTGGAAGAAGCAAAAGCAAAAGGGGCAATGGGACTTTTTGAATCAAAATATGGAGAAAAAGTTAAAGTTTATTCAATTGGTGATTTCAGTGTTGAAATTTGTGGAGGACCACATGTAAAAAACACCGGAGAACTTGGGAAATTTAAAATTAAGAAAGAGCAAAGCAGCTCTTCTGGCATAAGAAGAATCAAAGCTGTTTTGGAATAAAAATTTAATCTGTAATCATATGTCCTTCTAACTGCCATTCCCGTCCTCTTTCAACGTAAACTTTTACAAGTTTTCCAATTAAATTTTCGTCTGATGGAAAAAGCGTAGTTTTAAAATGTTCACTACGCCCTTCGCATATGCCATTTCCATATTTTTCAACAAGAACTTCCACTGTTTTGCCTTCGAAAATTTTGTGTTTTTTTAAAGCATATGCCTTTAAAATTATATTCAATTTATGCCAACGTTTTTTCTTATCTGAAAGCGAAACATTATCCTGAAGATTTTTCCAAGCAAAAGTCCCCTTTCGATTTGAATACTGAGCAAGATAGGCCATGTCCCACTCTATATCTTCAAATAATTTACAAGTTTCCATAAATTGCTCCTCAGTTTCATCACAAAAACCAACAATAATATCAGTAGAAATCGCAATACCTGGAATTTTTTCATTTAATTTACGGACTAAATCACGATACCAATCAGCGGTATAATGCCTATTCATATGCTTCAAAACTTGATCACTGCCAGATTGAACCGGCAAATGAACATACGGCATTTGAGTTTCAAGAGTTGCCATAGCATCAATTAATTCATCCGATAAATCTTTCGGGTGATTTGATGTAAAACGAAGCCTTTTTAAACCTTTATTTTTCAAAGAATCAATGCGTTTCAAAAGCTCAATGAATGGCTGATCTATATCTTTGAATAAATCGGTTTTTTTATCTAAATTACTAAGTCCATACGAATTAACGTTTTGCCCAAGCAATGTAATTTCAAGACATCCATTTTCAACAAGATTCTTACATTCTTCAAAAATTTCATCCATAGAACGACTAATTTCACGTTTGCGACTATACGGAACGATGCAATAAGTACAAAAGTTGTCGCAACCAGTCCCAATCGGAACAAATGCCTGAAAACTACTTGTATATGCAGGATTAATTTGGAAATAACTCGCTAAATTTGCCTCAGCAATCTCTGGAATTTGAAAATCGGACCAAAAATTTTTGATAATTTCAGGTACTCTTTGTAAATCCTCAATTCTAAAAACAAAATCAACTTCTGGGGCTCTACGAAGCAATTTATCTCGCTCTTCATCTTGGCGAGTTGATGTAATTCGTGTCATACAACCAGTAATCGCAGTAAGCAAATGCGGTTTGTTTTTTCGCAATCTTGTTATATTAACCATTTGTCCAAAAACACGATCTTCACCTTTTTGCCGAATCGAGCAAGTATTGAAAATTATCAAATCTGCATTATTCATTGACTCAACTTTCTCTAAACCAAGATTCTGTAAAATACGATCAATACGCTCCGAATCAGAATAATTCATTTGGCAACCAAGCGTCTGAATATAATACGATCTTTTCATTTTCGCTTATTTTTAACAGTTATCTTCTAAGCGCAAACAAAGGTATCAAAAAGGTCGATACATCGCAAGACGCAAAAGATACAAAATTGAATCCTAAAGGAAAAGCGGGCCAGTGCAAGCATCATTCGTGAATGGTGCTCACATCGACCCGCTCTAAAGAGGGGTAGATACCTTATTACCACCGAGGCGGTACAAAGTATCAAAGGGAGAGATCCTAACCCCGCATTAACCGAAGCTATCACAGGGAAAGGATCAAAAGGGATGCATTTCAGAACTGGAAAACCAGCTCGTCAATACATGTATATAATAACATAAAAATGACAAAACTGTCAAACCTGACAAAATGATTTGAATTT
>JAHJMX010000066.1 GCA_018821175.1 Patescibacteria group bacterium | reverse complement strand
TCTTTTACAGCTTGCCGGTGTATATGGCTCGTAACTTTAGTACGCCTGAAGGAGCTTCTACTCCGGAAGTAAAAACTCCAGTTGAGGTGGAAAGAGAAAAGAAGCAAGCAAAAGAAAATATGGAAAAAGACATAAAAGAAGCTTTTACGAGCGCTAGAACTGATAATTTGCCAAAGATAGAAGCAACTAAACATGCGAACTTAGATCAAGAAGTTTATAACTCTATTATTAAAGATTATAATAAGGATTTCGAAGATTTGGCAAAATCAGCAAAACAAACTTATGCAAATAAAACATTTGGATCTTTGGAAGAAATTAATATTTTTAAAGCAGAGTTAAAACGCACGCTTACTTTAGAGGCAGGCAAGTTGAAGTCTCAAGCTGAAGCCAAAATTAAAGAAGCTTTTTTAAAGCAGCAACATGAGGTATTCAAAAAGAAAATTGAAGAGGTGGCAGAAACTTCAAAAGTAAATTTTTTGAAGAACATATATGACTCTAACGTTTTTAATGAAAAACAGTTAAGTAATATAAATCAATCTGATTTAACTAATTTGATTTCTATTTATGTGAATCATTGGAAAAAGGCGAATTTGGCTTTAGATATTGATGAGAATTCGGCATACGCAATAGATACTACTATACGTGATTTTGATAAAACTCATTTTGCTAAAGATTTAAAGATTGCATCAAATATTATAGAGGCGATTGCTGCTAAATGGGCTGAGGGATCCTCAGAAGTAAATCGGAAGATTTTTTCTGTTAGAAACTGGGAAGACATGGATAGATTGCCAGATTTCCCTGGAGGTAAAGAAAATGAAATTAAGAAAGAAATTAAAAACAAGTATGATAAAGATGGGGTTTGGCTTAATGAAGAGGGTAAAAAAATATATATCTATCCGGATTACAGAGGTAAGATTGAGCTCAGTAAATATTCTGTCGGGAAATTTGCAGAAATGGTTGGTAAAGAGTTAACAGCAACTACGCCGGGTACACCTTCACAAGCTCCCAAAGACAACCCAGTAGAAGCAGAAGCTATGACTTATGCCGACGAAATAACAAAAGAAGAAGAAGAATTCATGACTCCTGTCGAGCCACCGCAATCTTTGGCTCCAGAAGCAAATAACCCTATTGTTGAATCTACATCAAATAATGAGAACCTTGCTACATTGAAGACCGAGATCGTTGAATTAGAGAAACAGGTTACTGCAGCAGGTCTTCAGAAAGCTAATGTTGAAAAAACTATTCCGAAAGTTTTGGATCCTTTAAATTTTCACTTGCAGTATCGAGATGGTTTAAAAAACAGGTTATCTATTTTAAATGATGCTAAGTTCAATTTAAAAGAAGGGACAGTAACCGTTGGTGGAAAAATCATTAAACTTGATACTGATATTGGGGTGCAATTTACAAGTGGGCAGAAAGACATTAAAGATTTACCTGATGTAGCGAAGTTGGCAAGTGTCATTGCTGCAAGCAAAATAAAGATTTTAATGCAAAATGGTTTAGATGAGGATGTGGCTAAGGTGATTGCTAATAATCACACCAAAGAAGTTAATTCAATAAATAATTATGTTAACCAATTCGAAGAAAAAGACCGGCCAATTATCGTAATTACTGGAACGGCTAGTTTGGAAGGTGCTCCTTATAAGGTAAATGAAAACTTAGCGCGAGAAAGAGCTATGCGCCTGTATTCAAAGATGAAGAATCAAGATGCATATAAAGGGTTTAGAATTGAAACAAGAGGTGTTGTGATTGGTGCAAATGGGGAAGAAGTTAAAGATGATGTATCTGGGTGGAAGGAAGCTGCCGCTAAATACAAACAAGTTGTCGGGAAGGAAATTTCTACACAAGCCCTAAAAAACAAATTCTTTTATTACAATGGAGAAAATACAAAAGGATTAACTCCACAAGAGAAAGAATTCGCAAAAACTGCATTTGACCAAGCACGTCATGTAACTATGAGACTTGTTATCCCAGAGGAGACTCAGGTTGCTATGACAAAATTGGTAGACCAAAAAAAGAATTCGAATGTTTCAGTATAAATCTATGGCATAAAAACCACTTTTAAAGAGAGCCCCAAACCTTTCGGTCCGGGGCTCTCTTTTTATTTTCATTTAACGTCCGCTAAATGCGCGACATTTCTTTCTACGCCATTTTCTTTCTAATGAAAGCAGGGATATCTAATTCGTCTTCTGTATTTTTCATCACAGGTGTTGTTGACGATGCTGATGAATAATTTGATTGAGCAGATAGGCTATTCAATGAAGAGTGGTTTCTAAAAGATGCTCTATCACGCGCAACAGAATCAAAACCAGTAGCAACTACGGTAATCTTAACTTCACCAGTATATGAGTCGTTAATTACAGCACCGAAGATGATATTTGCTTCAGCATCAGATGCCTCAGTAATAATTCGAGCTGCCTCATCAACTTCGAACATTGATAAGTCATTTCCACCAGTAATATTAAATAGGACACCTTTAGCTCCATCGATTGATAATTCAAGTAATGGACTTTCGATAGCCGCCTTAGCAGCTTCAATAGCTCTATTTTCACCAGTTCCATATCCAATACCCATCAAAGCTGATCCAGCATTTTCCATAACTGTTCTTACATCAGCAAAATCCACATTTATCATCCCGTGAACAGTAATCAAATCTGCGATACCTTGTACACCTTGGCGGAGTACGTCATCAACAACCATGAATGCCTCAGAAAGAGGAGTTTTTTTATCAATGATTGAAAGAATTCTGTCGTTTGGAATAGTAATAAGTGTATCAACTTTAGCTTTTAAATTCTCAAGTCCTTCTTCAGCTTGAATTTTTCTTCTGTGTCCTTCAAATCCGAAAGGTTTTGTAACTACAGCAACTGTTAAAATCCCCAAATCTTTTGCAATCTCGGCAATAACAGGAGCAGCTCCAGTACCAGTTCCTCCACCCATTCCACAAGTAATGAAAACCATATCAGTTCCTTGCAATACTTCTCTGATTTCGTCTGCGCTTTCTTCTGTAGCTTGTCTTCCAACATCTGGATTGCTTCCAGCTCCAAGCCCTTTGGTTGTAGCTTTACCAATATTAATCTTTGTTGGTGCTTCTGAATGATAAAGTGCTTGTGCGTCGGTATTGATCGCAATAAACTCAATCCCTTTTAAATTCGACTTAATCATACGATTAGTCGCGTTTGTTCCACCACCACCACAACCAATTACTTTAATTGATGCAACAGGTGACATTTCAGGAACTACTTCCATCGGTCGCCCCATAGGCGTTGGTCTCGCATTGATTGTCCCGGGCTTAGCTGAGAACAAGTTTCTTAGTGTAGATTTATCGTCCATGATTATGTAAAGCTTAATGACTTAAATGATATATATAAAGGAGACCTATTTTTAATTAATTTTTACAAAATGTCAAGAAGATTCTCTGCGTCAATGTAAGTAAAACTTATGGCAGAAGATTCTTGAACCAGTCTTTTATCCCATTGAAGCCTTTCTTAAGCCCCAATCCTTTGAAACTAAATCCGTATGATCTTGTCTCAAGTCTTGCCCCCCATACAAGAAGTCCAATAACCGTTGAATAGGCTGGATCATCAATTTTATCAACAACGCCATCGAAGTTTTGAGGGAACCCAATTTGTACAGGTAAATTCAAAGTTTCACGTGCTAAATCAATTGTTCCAGGCATTTTGACTCCTCCTCCAGTGAGAATTACACCTCCAGGAAGCATTCCATCACGGTGAATCTTTGCAAGTTCATCTTTCGCAAGCATAAAAATTTCGTGATATCTCGCTTGAATGATTTCAGCCATGTGTTTTTTAGAAACTCTATGTGAATCGATTTTACTTACAAGTGATAAATCAATAGTTTCTCTTTCATTAATTTCTTCTGGAATACAACTTCCATATTCGATTTTAATTTTTTCAGCCGCATCAATTGAGGTGCGAAGGCCGATAGCAATATCGTTTGTTACACTTTCCCCTCCGATAGGCAAAACCGCTGTATGAAGCGTAGTTCCTTCTTCAAAAACTGAAAGCGCCGTTCCTCCACATCCAATATCAATAACCACAACACCAAGTTCTTTCTGCCTTTTCGAAAGTACAGCTTCCGGCGCCGCAAGACTTGTCGGGATAATATCGTCAATATCAACACCGGCTTGCAGTACACATTTTTCAATATTTTTAATCGCTGGAACAAGTCCAGTAACAATATGTGCTTCAACTTCTAATCTAATTCCAGTCATTCCAACTGGGTATTTTATCCCTTTTTGCTCATCTACAGTGAAAGATTTTGGGATAATACGCAAAATACGTCTATTACCGGGCATTGAAACAGCTTGAGCTGCCTCAAGTACTCTATCAACATCATCTTCAGAGATTTCATTGCTTGAATTTGAAACCGCAATAACCCCTTTACTGTTCATCGATTCAATATGAGTTCCACCAATTCCAAGAAATACGTGATTTATCGGTTCTCCAGCCATTCGCTCTGCATCTTCCAAAGAGGTCGAAATACTATTTATAGCTTCTTCAACATCAATAACTGATCCTTTTCGCAGACCAGACGAAGGAGTAACTCCTACACCAATTATATTTGGGATTTGTGATTTCTCTTCTAGTGTTCCAACAACAGTCCGTATCTTTGCACTACCGATATCAAGACTGGCAATAACGCGTGATTTTGCCATTAGGAAAAGAAAAAAGAATAAAAAAGACCTAAATTTCTAAAGCCTGCGAGGATTGTAGTATAAAAAAGTTTGAAATGCAAATGTTTTTTCATCTCAAAATGGCTTACAGATCAGCTTTGAACTAAATATGTATTCAATGAATTTGAGTATATATATTTTTTGCAAAAGCCTAAAAAAGGCTGGCCTGTTGCGGACTTACGATTTCTTTCTTGGGTAATATTTTACTCATCCTGTTGATTAAAGAGCGGAATTCAAGCTTTTCAAAAATAGGAGTTGCTTTGCTTAAATCATCTAACGTTATTTCTGTTTTTTCAAAGTCAAAGTCGATTGGGACATCATGTATTAGAGTTACTAATCTTTTGCTGAAATATGCGTTTTCTTTGTCATCTACTAATTTTGTATTAATAGCCCCTGTGATTTTGTCGATATTTTCATAAATTCCATCCAAACTTTTGTATTGTTGTAATAATTTTGTTGCCGTT
>JAHJMX010000065.1 GCA_018821175.1 Patescibacteria group bacterium | reverse complement strand
GAATTCTGTTAAGGATTTTATAAAAATTTAATGAAAAAATTATGAAAAAAACAGCAATTATATTGGCCGTTATAACGACTTTTATAGCTACAGGATGTGGTTTCGCGGTTAAAGATGATTATCAGGGGGATGACCTTGAAACAATTGCAAAGTGTCTTACAGAAAAAGGGGCAATATTGTACGGAGCCGTTTGGTGCCCACATTGCACTGATCAAAAAGAAAGCTTTGGTGATGCGCTTAAGTTTATTAATTATGTTGAATGTGATCCAAACACAAATCTCGAGCAAAGCAAGATATGTTTAGAGAAAAAAATAGAAGCGCTTCCAACATGGGATTTGCCTAGTGGTGAGAGAATCACGGGGAATCGCCCTGTTTCAGAGCTCGCGGACCTTGCTGGATGTTAATAATTTAATAAAATTTAATAAAAACTTTATAAAATGTATGAATTAAAACTTACAACAATACTTGTTACAGCGCTTATCGACTCGATAAATCCATGCGCAATTGGCGTTTTGGTTTTGTTGATTTCTACACTACTTTCTCTTTCTTATGACAAGAAAAAGATGTTAATGACTGGGTTTATTTATGTCACCGCCGTATTTATTACATATTTTCTTGCCGGGATTGGGCTTTTGACTGTTGTGCATAAATTGCAAATTGGAGAAATGGTTGGTGTTATGGTTGGTTTTTTGGTTATTTTTCTTGGTGTTGTGGAAATCAAAGATTTCTTTTGGTATGGAAAAGGGTTTTCTCTTACAATCCCAACTTCTCAAATTGGGCGCATTAAAAAACATGCTGAAAACGCGACGGTTGCAGGGGCAATAGTGCTTGGGATTTTGGTTGCGGCTGTTGAACTTCCTTGTACAGGGGGGCCATATCTTGCAATTATTACACTTTTGTCTGAACAAATAAGTTTAAGGAATATCTTTTATTTAGCAATTTACAATTTAATTTTTGTTATGCCACTAGTTGTGATTATCGTTCTTGCATACTTTGGGACAACAGCACTTGATATTAAAAGTTGGAAAGATAAATACAAAAGATGGATGCGTCTTTTCACAGGAATTTTGATGATTGCGCTTGGTGTGGTTTTAATTCTTTTTACTAGGGGAGATATCGTTTTATAATAAATTTAACAATTAAAAATATATAATTTATGACAAAGGTTAAAATAGAAAAAAAAGCGGAAAAGGGGAAAGCGGATAAAGTAAAATCCGAGACAAATACTTTAAAAATCGGGATTGCTTTTGGATCTGGAGGCGCAAAAGGACTTTCTCATATCGGGGTTTTGCGTGTTTTGGATAAGTATGGGATTAAATTGGATTTAATTGCAGGAACAAGTATGGGAGCTATTGTTGGGGGGATTTATGCCCTAGGAATTGATACACAAGAAATTGAACGCAGAATGCGAGAGTTCTTTTCTAACAATACAATCTTTTCGTCACGCAATTTTCACTTTTTCCACGAGAGTTTAATTAGGCAAGATGATATCGCAGATGTTTTTAATGGGGTAATCGGGGATGCAAAGTTTGAAGATACAAAAATTGATTTTATGGCATTGGCTCTTGATCTTGAATCTGGATTAGAGCATAGAATGACAACCGGTAAAATGGCAAAAGCAATGGAGGCAGCTTCGGCAATTCCAGCACTTTTCCCTCCTGTATATATGGATACAAAATATCTTGTTGATGGAGGACTTATGAATGCAACGCCGGTTGATTATTTGCGTGAGAAAAAAATGGACATTGTAATTGGGGTACACACAAAAAGCGTTACCGCGAAGCAGTATATTTCGGCTATGGTTTGGGAAAAGTTTTACAAAAAACCGGCAGGCATGAAAACTAAAAAAAGAGGAATGCTTGAACAGGCAAAAATCAACATGACTCTACTGGTACACATTTTGATGAGAACGATTGAGGTAGCTAGAAAACTTAATTCGAAAATCTCTTTTCTTACTGCACATCCAGATGTTGTTATTACGCCAGAAACTGAGGGGATGGGGCTTTTGGAGTTTAATAAAATAGACGAAGCAATCAAGGCAGGAGAAGTTGCGATGGAAGAACAAATGCCAAAATTATTAGAGGTGATTGCAAGAAAACAGGCAGAACTGAAAGCAAAAAAATAGGAAAATTGCCATAGAGAAGAAGAGGTGATAAATTATTTGATGAAGTTTAACTAAAAATATTATGAAAAAAATTGTGAGTACCTTTGTTTTGATTAGTCTGATTACGTTAAATGGCTGCGCGCAAACCTATAGCAGCAAACTAGCAGTTTATGATTTTGACACAGCGGTGGTCCAATATGCACTAAATGGAGCGACTCAGGGTGATGAAACTTTGTATATTCGTGGAGATGAAAGTGCTGTTTATAGATTTGTTACACGAGGAGAACAGGAAGAAAACAAATTAGAATTATATTTGGGGGAAACAAAGCAGATTGCAGACATGTTAAAATTGACTGCAGTTGAAGTTCCAAATCAAGACTATATTGTGATGAAAGATTTAGACAAGGATGCACAAGCAGCTTATTTAATAAGAAAAACTTTAGGGCTAGATGCAAATGCAGAAATCCCAGCATCAACAATCAGCAAGGAAATTGCAGGGCAAACTTGTGACATTTATGAAGTTGCTAATTTAGGAGAAGCTTGTATTTGGAAAGGAATTGTTTTGGAAAAAACCATTTCGATGGCTGGTATAACTGACACAAAAATCGCGACATCGATTCAACTTGATGTTGATATAGATGGGGCAAAAATGCAAATGCCTTCTAATGTTGTGCTCGCAGATTAAATTGAAAATATTGGCCTCGCGGTTAAAAATCGCGGGGCTTTTTTTAAATTTGGGCAAAATTTGGGCAAAAAAAAGCTCCAAAGTGCCGCCAAACGGATCTACATGCACAAACCTGCATATACAGGTGGGTGTCCGCATCTTTTGGCTTTTGACCTAGGAAATGTAGGACTCCCTTAATTGTTGTGAAGAGTTTGCATGTAGGGTCTAAAACGAGCAATCCAGAGTTCTTCAAAAACATAATAACAGGAAGGGCTTGTGGCTGCAATTTTATTGTGCGTTATTGTGTGCGAGAAAAGCCGAAATCACAATATTTGGTATGTGTGCTTTATAGCCTATACAAAGGCTTGAAGAAAAGCTGTGGACATATTGGATAGACGTGGGGTGGATCAGCGGCAATCATCCCCCTAAGAAAACTAGCGCTTTAACAGCGGCGTGTAGATTCCCAATTAATAACCAAAGAATTGAATATCCTAGATAACGTCTAATTAAAAACAAATCGACTAAAATAAAAATGACGAAATATTTTTGTGACCTTTGAAGAAAGTCAAAGTACCCTTCACGTTTATTTTTTGGGATAAAGACGGCAAAAATCTTTGAACCGTCGAGAGGGGGAAAGGGAAGCATGTTGAATATCCCCAAAATGATGCTTAAATCAAGCAATAGTAAAAGGAATTGATAAATCTGATATGGGAGAATTTGCGGGAAATATTTGAGAGGAATCGAACAAATTAGCGCAGTTGCAAAATTTGAAAGAGGGCCGGCAAAAGCGGTCAACGCAGACCCTTCTACAGGATTTTTGAAATTATTTGAATTAACAGGGACTGGCTTCCCCCAGCCAAAACCTGCGAGAAAAAGCATAATTGTCCCCAAGGGGTCTAAGTGGGCGGCCGGATTTAAAGTGAGCCTGCCGTGATATTTTGCTGTGTCGTCACCAAGTTTGTAAGCGACTAAAGCATGTGCCGCTTCGTGAATCGAAATCGCGACTACAAGCGCGGCGATTAAATATGCGTAATTTATAATTGTTTCCATAAACTTTGATGGTTTTTGTTTGCAGTTCGTGCCGAGTATAGCAAAGAAGTTGCCGGGGAGCTAGGTGTGGAGGAGGGCCGAATTGCAAAAAGGCGGGGATTTGAGGAAGGGTTTTGTAAGGAATTTTCGACCTTGTTTTACGCACAACACGATTTTATCTTCGCGCCATGTTTTCCGCTTGTGGCCGCGGGTTTTGTGTTGTTTTCGGTGGTGGAAAATGAGATAATTGAAGTGCAAAAAGTAGGACATTTTGTATCAAAATAACAAGAAGTGAAAAATGATGAATGTTCGAAAGTTGAGTGATCAGGATTTGATGGCTCGATGTCAGGAATTTGGAAAAAATGCGAGGGAGTGGAAAAACAAATTTGTGGCACTTTTGCCGGAAGTGGCGAGAAGAGGGTTGCATCGGCGAAAAGGGTTTGCGACTAT
>JAHJMX010000064.1 GCA_018821175.1 Patescibacteria group bacterium | reverse complement strand
CCAACTTCTTCTAAAGTATGACCAACTCCATCTTTCAACCCAAAGCGCATTTCAATAATCTTTCTCTCACGTGGCGAAAGGTATTGAAGCATTTCATGAATATTTTCCTTAACAATTTGTCTATTAGTAGCATCATCTGGTGATAATGCATCATCATCTTCGATAAAATCTCCAAGCTTACTGTCTTCCTCGGTTCCAACTGGAGCCTCAAGAGAAACAATATCCTGAGAAATTTTCATAATATGACGAACTTTTTTAATATCCATATCCATTTCTGCAGCAAGTTCTTCAATTAAAGGCTCACGACCAAGTTCTTGAACAAGCCGACGTTGAGCATGAGTCAATTTATTAATTGTTTCCACCATATGAACTGGAATTCTTATTGTACGAGCTTGATCTGCAATAGCTCTTGTAATTGCCTGACGAATCCACCATGTAGCATATGTAGAAAATTTAAATCCACGGTTTGGATCAAATTTCTCAACAGCACGGAAAAGTCCAATATTCCCTTCCTGAATCAAATCAAGAAATGAAAGTCCTCTCCCAATATATTTCTTAGCAATACTAACAACCAAACGTAAATTTGCTTCAGCCAATTTCTGTTTAGCAGTTTGATCCCCTTTTAAAATTGCCCGTGCCAAATCCACCTCTTGCTTCGCGCTAAGAAGAGGAACTTTACCAATCTCGCAAAGATAAAGTCTGATCGAATCATTAGCGATTTCACGCAAATGAACTTCTTTTTTTGGAGCTTTTTTCTTCTTATTTTCAGCTTGTGTCCCGTCTTCTGTTGTCTTCCATGCAAGAGCATCTTTCATATCAATAACATCAATACCCAAATCAAGAAAAAGACTATAAATCTCATCCAAAAGTATTAAATCTTCTTCAATATTTGGAATGGCCTTCATCAATTCCTGTTGAGTAACAAAACCTTGACTACGACCTTTTTTTACAAGTTTTCTAACTTCCTTTGGGAACTCTGCTAGCTTATCGTCCGTTGGATGTACAATGAATTTTTTAGTTCGTGCCATATATATACAATTAATTGGTCATAAGCTTATTAAATTTCTCCAATAACTCCTTTTTCAACGTATTATCTCCAGTTTTTTCAGCTTCCCTTATTTTAGCAGTTAAATCTCGCTTGAGTTGCTTGCTAACATTTCCTTGATAATATTCAACTATCTGAATAAATTCTGCCTCAATCATAAGATCGGTAAAAGTGGCATATGCTTCATCAATATAAAGAGATACAAATTCCAATCTTTTACGTAATTCGTCATCAAAGCACAACAAAAATTCCTCGCTCAGCCCTCCCGCTCGAAGCAAATTATAGTTATCTTTAAAGGTATTGTAAATGCTTTTTTCTGTTTCATTTAAGTCTTCAATCGGGATTTTATGCATATGTTTTTCAAGTACTTGTGGGTATTCCAAAATCAATCCAAAAAGTATTTCTTTGCGACTCACTTTTTTGGCTTTATCGTAAGGGTTTATCTCGATTTCATCTTTAATTTTAAATGCTGCATTTTGCGTTTTTTTCATTCCATCATAAATTTGCACTTCTTTTGCATCCAATTTTCGTGCAACTATACGCACATAATGATCCCTTTCAAAAGAACTTTTAATCATCAAAAGATAAGGGATGATAGCATCAAGAAACCTTTTTTTACCATCAAGGACATTTAAGTCATATTTTTTCTCAAGATCATTCATACAAAATTCCATAAAAGGGACTTTATTTTTCTCAACATCACTCCATCCATCCAAATTATTTTTAATAAAATCAGCAGGATCTTTTTCACCAGGAACAGTTATAACATCTACATTTACATCTTCTTTTTGGGCTAATTGAAACCCACGTTTTGCTGCTTCAACTCCAGCATCATCAGTATCAAAACAAAAAATGAAATCTTTAGTGAATCTTTTCAATAGTTTTATTTGCTGAATTGTAAGGGCAGTTCCTGAAGTCGCAACAACATTTCTAACACCAGCTTGATGAAGCATCATAACGTCGAAATATCCCTCAACCAAAATAACATTCCCTTTTTCCTTAATTGCATCTTTAGCAAAATTATATCCATAAAGCACTTCGCTTTTGCTATACACAGGCGAATCTGGTGAATTCAAATACTTAGGTTGCTCATCTTTTTTTAAAGCTCGCCCCCCAAAACCAACAATCCTTCCCAAACTATCATATATTGGAATAATCAAACGTGCCCGAAAACGATCATAAACGTGTTCGCTCCCAGTATCTTTCAAAATTGCCATCCCACTCAAAGCAAGCATTTTTCGTGAAAATCCACCTTTTACAAGATGTAAATGAGTATTATCAAAAGAATCAGGAGCAAACCCAAGTTTGAAGTCCTGAATAGTCCCATCTGAAAGGCCTCTTGCAATCAAATAATCAAACACTTTCTTCCCGTCAGATGTATTATGCAATATATCTGCATAAAAATCTGCAGCCTTCCTATGTATATCATAAATTTCTTCTTTTTCGGTTTTATTATGCTGAGAAGGCACTGCATCACGATATTTCGAAACATCAATTCCAGCTTTATCTGCCAAAATCTCAACAGCTTCCTTAAATTCAACCCCTTCAACCGCCTCTACGAATGCAAATAAATCTCCCCCTTTGTGACATCCAAAACAATATGCAATCTGCTTTTCAGGACTTACCATGAAACTTGGAGTCTTCTCATTATGAAAAGGACAAAGCCCCTTCAAATTCCTGCCAGCAGGCTTCAATTTAACATACCCGGAAACAACCTCTTCGATATTCAATCTAGATTTGATTTCTGAAACAAGATCAGACATGGCGAAAGAAAAGGTAATACTAATAAGTGAATGGGGCCTCATTGTAAAGGGCTTACGACAAGAAAGCAATAGCCCCAAGCTAACTAGTTTTTGTTTAAAAAGGGTTTTTTATTTCTAATGAATTACTGACTTCGTTTCATACTGT
>JAHJMX010000063.1 GCA_018821175.1 Patescibacteria group bacterium | reverse complement strand
TCTACAAAAAATCTAACTATTTTTTCTTATCTTTGCTTTGTTTTGGTTTCTTTTTTTCTTTCTTTTGCTTGTCATTACCTTTAGCCATATTTCGAAAAATTTATAAAATAATAATCATACTATATACTGTTCTTTTATTAATTGAAATTTATTTTTTTATAAACTAAAAAGCCTTTGCGCTTACAAAGACTTTGAAAACTGGCTCCCAGGGCCGGATTCGAACCGGCGACCCATTGGTTAACAGCCAATTGCTCTACCACTGAGCTACCTGGGATTATTAGTTTTTTAGTACAAAACGGAATATTTCTCGTCCAACCGTCTGATCTGTTCGGTCATAAGTTAACGATCCGCGCCTTGTGCAAGTGATTTCAAAGGTTTTCTCAAACTCTTCCGGAAAGAGATCTGCTACATCATAGCCAAGCTCTTTAATTTTTTCAACTAAATTTTCTAAAAAGTATCGCTTCCCTCCATCTCGATAGAAAGGAACAACCATAACAACATTCGATTTTGCATTTAAAATTGGCTTTAAAGCTCTAAGTGCCCCAATAATAATTGCTTGGATCTCTTTAAAATCGATTTCCATTGTTTTTGGTAATGGGCATTTTGAAACTGGAGGCCCTAAATAAGTTTCACAAACAATATGATCTGGTTTTTCATCAAGATCTTTGGATTCAATCCTAGTCGCATCTTTAACAAAAATCTGCATTTTCGAAGCATCCCCAATTTCAAAATTTTCCGCAAGCCAATCAATATTCTTTCGACTATCAATAATAGCTTTTTCACTAATATCAGAACCAGTCATTTTATGCCCAAGTAAGGCACCTTCCATCAGCACAGTTCCACTACCGCAAAAAGGATCATAAACTTTGCATTTTTCAGATCCACACGCTAAATTAATCATAATTTGAGCAAGTTTCGGTGGCAACATGCCGCTTTTAGCATCTCGTCCTGGCCGGTCATAATCTCGAAGCGAATATTGTTTGAAATCTTGAATAGCAACAGAATGTGCAACCAAATATTTCCCATTCTCAGTTCGAAAAACTGAAATATCAGTTCCGTTCAAATCTAATTTTTCCATACGAGCAACCGCACTTTTCACATTTGAAGTTGGACTATTTAAAAATCTCACCTTCCCACCATCCCGAAGACCATTCTTCACATTTTTTAATAAATTTCTTAAATCAATTTTATAAGTATGTGCAAAATTATATAAGCCAAGAGCAAAAATCAACTTCCCATCTCGATTTTCTTTCAAATGATCAACAACAACTTTTTGAACTTCATCTAAATTATTAACTTTTGCAAAAACTTGAGCAATCTTGATTGTTCCCCCCAAGCCATCAAGCAAAGCTTGCGGATCTTCTAGCTCATGAGCAAAATCTTTAACCAAAATTTCTTGAGACAAATCAGTGACATTATCTGCGCCAAGAACAGCAATAAGCTCAGCAGCACATAATTTCCATTTCCTACCAAGTACAAAAATATATTTATTCATATGAAGGCTATTGAAATATCCAGAGAGCAACTTAGCAAAATTTTACTTCTTTTACTAACTATAATTACATCAATTATTATTGGGTATTTTTTTGGTTTTCTCCATCATATGTATCAAAATCGTGCTCCCGTAGAAATCATAGGCGAAATCAATTCATGTTTCTAAAATATTTCAAAGTAGATCTCACGTCAAAACCATTGAGCCCACAAGCAAAAACATAGGTTTCTGTTTAACTTTACATGCACCATATAGTAAACTCCCATTAGAAAAATTAACCCAAAACATATGGCAATGTCATTAAACAGAGCTCAAATTATTGGTAATTTGACACGTGATCCAGAAATGAGACAAATCCCTGGAGGCCAAGTTGTAACAAGTTTTTCAATTGCAACTAATTTCACATGGACTGACCAAAACGGACAAAAGCAAGATAAAGCAGAATTTCATAACATTGTTGCTTGGCGAAAATTGGCTGAAATTTGTGGACAATATTTGAAAAAAGGAAGCAAAGTTTTCATCGAAGGCCGAATGCAAACAAAAGCTTGGGAAGCTGAAGATGGATCAAAGAAATATAGAACTGAAATTGTTGCAGATAACATGATTATGCTTGATAGAAAAGGAAATGAAATGGGAACTCCGGGAATGAGCAATGACAATTTTGCTCAACCTGATATGGCTTCAGCTCCTATGACATCAAATCCAACAACACCTGAAACAACTGGCATGGGTAATCCTGTTCCATCAAATGATGAAGTAACTATAGATGATTTGCCTTTTTAAAAAATTACACTCATGAGAATTCAAAAACAATTAGCCGTGGTCCTATTGTTGATTAGTTTATTGTTTAGCCTACAAGGATGTAGTTCCAACTCATCAAGTCCGGAAATCACTGCAAGTGATGTGCACAAAAAAATAGCTGCAAATGAAAATATCGTTTTGATAGATGTCCGCACACAAGAAGAACATTTGGTTGATCATATTAGCAATGATATTTCAATACCGCTTGATACTTTAAATGATATTGTAAATAAATCAGAGATAAGAACTGGAGACGAAATCATTGTATATTGCAGATCTGGACGCAGAAGCCTAGAGGCTCAATTAATTCTAGAATCATTGGGGTATAAAAATGTCAAAAGCATGACTGGTGGGATTACTAACTGGACTTCATTAAATTACGTAGTGTGCAATGGAAATACTCGCACATGCTAAACTATTAACACATCGATTTTATGTATATTGGACTAACTGGATACCTTGGAACTGGAAAAGGTGTACTTGCAAAAATCTTGGAAAATCAAGGATTTAAATATACTTCTCTTTCAAATGTAGTCCGAGAAGAAGCTACGAAACAAGGATTAGAACACACCCGCGAAAATCTTATACAAGTTGGGAATTTACTTCGAGAAAAACACGGGAGTTCATATTATGCAAGACGTGTGGTTGAAATGGTTTCAAAAGAACCAGAAACTAATTGGGTAATTGACGGAATTCGCAATCCAGCTGAAATCAAAGCTTTGCAAGAAATGAAGAATTTCCATTTGGTTGGCATTTCTGCAAGTCCGCAAACAATTGTGAATAGAATACTTTCTCGCAAACGAGATGGGGATAAATTAACTGAAGAAGATATTTTAGCAAAATTAGATATTGAAAAAGGCATCGGGCAACCAGCAGATGGACAACAAGTTGCGAAATGTTTGGAAATTGCCGATTTTTTTATAATCAACGAAGGAACAGTCGAAGAACTTGAAAAGAAAATTAACCATTTTATCGGATTAATAAAAGGAACCCAGAGACCAACATTTGATGAAGTGTTTATGGGAATTGCATATCAATGGTCTGAACGCTCAACTTGCTTACGCAGAAAAGTTGGAGCATTAATTGCAAAAGATAGCCAACAATTAACCGCTGGATACAATGGCGCTCCACGTGGGATGAAGCACTCAGCTGAACTTGGAGGATGTTTGCGTGATAAGTTAAACATCCCTTCTGGTCAAAGACATGAGATTTGCCGCGGAACTCATGCGGAACAAAACGCAATTACTCAAGCTGCAAAATTTGGGATAAGCATTGATGGTTCAACTTTGTATTGCAACACACATCCTTGTGTAATATGTACAAAAATGATCATAAATGCCGGTATCGAAAAAGTGGTTTATGATAGTGATTATAATGATCCCCTTTCAAAAGAAATTTTGGGAGAACAAAAAATGGTCGAAATCGTTAGATATGAAGGATTACGATTTAAACCAAATTATAGAGAAAATTAAAAAGTGATATGTTTATAATTTTGTGGAATTAACTTTTCCTCATCATATTCAATCTCGATTTTGTATAAGGCTAAATTTGGTAACTCAATTGCCTTAAGATCTTCACGTACAAGTTTCTGGAACCACTCTGATATCAAAATGCGCATAACCATTTTATGACAAACAATTAAAATCGTATCTGCATCAACATTATTAATGATTCTTTGAATTTCTGATAAAAGCCGATCTATAAACTCTCTTTTAGTTTCCCCTTCAGGAGGAGCCATATTACGATAATAAAAATTCTCTCTAAATCCTGACCAATTATTGCTAATTGGCTCTTTTTCCCACTTCCCAAATGAAAGTTCATGCAAATTTTCATGGAATTCTATTGGGACTTGAATCACTTTATTAACAATTTCAGCTGTCTGCCTCGCCCGCAAAAGCGAAGAAGCTGCAATATGTTGTATGCCCAAACCTTTGAAATGCGGTGCAACCATTCTAACATCTTTCTCCCCTTTTTCAGATAGGGGCGCATCAACACCACCTCCTTGTAAAAGATACATGCGATTATACTCAGTTTCCCCGTGCCGCATTATATATAAAGTTTTCTTTTTCATACTTTAATTTATAGCAAATTTAAATAAATTAGCAATAAACGGAAATCATCTAAAGCTTTAACCTATCTAAAGACCAAAAAAACTGGTAAACTATACAGATACGCTTGAATCTATTTAAACAAGAAGAAAAATGCGTGAAACAATATTTGGAAACGTTATTACCGTACTTGAAATTATTGGCATGATGATAATCGTTATTGGAATTATCAAAATGCTGATACTTTTTACAATGTCACTGTTTAAAAAACTTAAACTTAGTAACCTAATCACCGAAATCAGAGTAGAATTAGGGAACTATTTAGTATTAAGTTTAGAAGTTTTTATCGGGAGAGATATCATTGAAACTTTACTTAAACCAACCCTAGAAGAAATTACAACACTTGCAGCGCTAGTTTTACTTCGCACTATCCTCGCATTTTTCCTCAACTATGAAATCGCACATTTGGAAAGTAATGAATTAAAAACATTATTTAAAAGAAAAACTAAATAAACTCTAGGCTAAAAAAGATAAATTAGAGAAGGGCTTCCATTTTGGGGGCTCTTTTCATATAATTCAATAAGGTACAAACTAAGGATGTACAAAATCTATAGAATTAACAAACAAAAACGATGGACATGAAAAAGCTTACTTCCGTGATGACATTGGTATTGATTTGCACTATGAGCCTAGGCCAATCTGCACTTGCTTCGTTTACTGATGTCCCTGAATCACATGAGAATTATCAAGCCATCACATACTTACAAAGCAAAGGAATTATCCAAGGATACGAGGATGGAACTTTTAGACCAGACCAAGAAGTTGTCCGTGCAGAAGCTGTTAAAATTATTATTGCACCACTGTTCCAAGAACTTCCGGAATCAACAGTTAATCCATTCCCTGATGTTGCAGCAAATGAATGGTTTGCAAAATATGTAGAAAAAGCAAAAGAACAAGGAGTTGTTAGCGGAGATGGGGACACCGGAAATTTCGTAGGAGGAAGATATGTGAATTTAGTAGAATACTTGAAAATATTACTTTTAGCTTACAAGGTGAATTTAGATAATTATCACAATCAAACTGAAATTATTTTCAATGATGTAACTAATTTGGGTGAATGGTTCATTCCATATGTTTATTACGCATCAACAACAAATTTGATTCACGCAGATAGTACAAATAACATTTATCCTGGACAAGCACTAACAAGAGCTGAAGTTGCTGAAATCACATACAGACTTATTATCAATATCAAAGGTGGAGAAGTACAATTGTATTTGAGCATGGCAGAGTCAGAAATGATTAAAATCTTGCAATACATAGAAGCAAATAACATTGATGGAGCTGAAGCATCATCGATAAAAGCTGTTTCTTATACCGATCAGGCAAAGTCGCTTTCACCAGATGAAACTATTGTACAAGCAGCACACAAAATCGCATTAGCATTTGATGAACTTGTAAAAGGATATAGAGCTGGGATTGACCAAAATTTAGAATCAGCACAAACTCATGCATCTAGTGCTTGGGGACTTGCAGAAGAAGCAAAAGGAATAGACGCCTCAGTAGCTGGACTTGCACTCAAAATCCAAGATATCGCACATGCTATGGCAGAAGAAGCAAGAGCCTAATAAAGAAATAAAGAAAAGAGTGGACCGTATATTGGCCCACTCTTTTTCATTATATTTTCTCTACAACTCTATGATTTAGTTTGAAGTATTGTAATTTAATACAATTGATCCAGCTTCAGCAGCTCCTGAATTATTTGCAGCAAGCTTAACATTTACTGTAAACCAATTCCCAGCAGTCCATGTCCCACCCGTAATCCCCATATTTGCAGAAGTAACCCATTGATTTGCAGTCGAACTAGAAAGGCCAGTGTTATTAGAAAGAGTTGCAGCAGCACTAGCAGTATCAGCCATTGTGAAATCAACTTGGTTGTTTGTTGTTCCAGCAGTCAATGTTCTGTATTTGAACTCAATCGGAGTTGTTCCCCAAGAAATAAAATTATCTGGCAATTGAAGTTTTGCTACAACAGCATAATCTTGAATCCCTGGACGAGTTGTTTCCCAATGATAAGCATTTTCACTATTTGCACTATCATAATAGTAAGTCAAACGACCAACATTAGAAGTCCCATCTGGAGCATAAGTTGCATCTGAATAAGCTGGTGCCATATAAATATTTCCTGTACCAGTTCCATCAGCCATTGCTACCCATGAAGTCCCATCATAAATATAGAAAGTATCTAAATCTGTTCTATAAAAAGTTTGTCCTTCAATTGGAGCAGGCGCAACAGGGAAAGCTGTTCCTTGGTCTAAAACCATTTCTATAGCCATATTTTGGTTAAAATCGATATCGCCATTGCTTACGATGCCAGCGTCTGCAGTCAAAAGACCAGTAATGTCTGCCGTACCTCCAACATTCAAATCGCTAGTAGATTCCAACGTTCCATCAACATA
>JAHJMX010000062.1 GCA_018821175.1 Patescibacteria group bacterium | reverse complement strand
TATCTAGAGGCTAAAAATAATCCTCCCCCTCCATGAACATAATCTACCTAGATCTCGAAACCACCGATCTCGATGAAACAGCGCGAATTGTTCAACTGGCATACAAAAATACCGAAACTGGACAGGTAGTAAATGAATTTTTTAAGCCACCTGTGACGATTAGTTTTGGTGCAATGGCAACGCATCACATCACTGAAGGAATGGTCGCAGGTAAGCCAGCTTTTGATGGCAGCCCTCAAAAAGAAGCCCTCATAAATATTTTGCAAAGTAGCATCCTCGTAGCCCACAACGCACCATACGACATCGGCGTGCTCAAAACCGAAGGCGTCCAAACTCCTAAGTATATCGACACGTTACAAGTTGCCAGACATCTTATCGAAAGCGACAATTATCAATTACAATATCTACGCTACTCGTTAGCGCTAAATGTTGAAGGAGCAGCACATGATGCACTTGGCGATATCCAGGTTTTGGAAAAACTTTTTGAAAAACTTATAAATATAGTAATCGAAAAGTTTGCTTTCACATCAATGGATCAAGCAATTGAAAAATTGCTGGAATTAACGGAAGCTCCAGTTCTAGTGAAAACATTCAAATTCGGGAAATATCAAGGCAAATCTATTTCAGAAGTTGTTGTTTTTGATAAAAACTACGTGGATTGGCTTTATAAGAAAAAATTAGAAAATCCAACTCCTCAGGATGAAAATATCCTTTACACATTGAAACATTACTTGGGAAATTAAACATTTTTCCTCGTGACCTTTCTCCCCTTTCTGATATAATCATTCCCGGTGGCTATAAATCATCGGGCATTATTTAGCCAGTGCCAAAAAACTCACATTTCATAACTTCAAGCAAAAATGAAAAAGTTTCTATCTGCGGTCCTCATGACAACACTTTTGAGTGTTTCAGCAATTTCCTTTGCTGGATGTACAGACATTACAAAATCGGCAAATTACAATTCGTATGAACTTAAATATTTAGTTAATTTAACCAATACAGAAGAATCTGCGATAGCAGATACTGTAAAATCCGTCCAAAAATCTCTTACTAAAAGATTAAATAATTTTGACGTTGCAAATGTATCCATAGATACAAACGAAGAAGATGGAAAATATTATATAACAATGAAATTTGGAACAATTGATGCAATTGAAGAAATCAAACCAGCTCTTTCACAAAACCGTGAATTAATTCTCAAGAAAAGAATTACGGATGAATCAGACTACGCAGCAGAATTAAAAACTCGTGCAGAAGCAGATTTAAAAGATTTACTTGAATACAACGCTGATTTCGACATCATTGCACAAAACGGAGCAACCGAAGATCCAGAAAGAATTGTTTATTCTGAAGCAACTGATTGGATGTACAAAGAAGAAATCCTTGGTGCATTTTCAGATGTAGTTTTCGGAATGGAACCAGGAGCAATTAGTCCAGAATTAGTAGAATTCGAAACTCAACCTTTCGCATTAGCAGAACCAATTCAGGTTTATAGCATCGTGAAATTATTCGACAAAAGAGATAAAAATTATGTAAAAGTTAGCCATATCTTAATCCCATATGCTGGAGCACTTCGAAGCCCAGAGGGTGAAACTAGAACAAAAGAAGAAGCGCAAATTTTGGCAGATGACCTCACAGCTCAATTAAATGACGGTGGTGATTTCGCAACATTAGCAAAAGAAAATTCATCTTGTAGTAGTGCAGAAAGTGGCGGTGTTTTGGATGCACCTGCTGGATCTGGAGGATATGTTGCAGCCTTCGAGAACGCTGCCCTTGCCCTTACAGAAGCTGAACAAATAACAGCACAACCAGTTGAAACAGAATTTGGATATCATATTATCAAAGCAGACGAAATTATTCCTGCACAACAAGCAAAATTTGGGGTTATATTCTACGCTTTACGCGCTGCAGAATGGGAGCCAGTTAATTTTAGTGCCGATTATGTAAAAAATGTAAACATAAAATATGACGAAACTTACAATCCATACCTTGTAATCCAATTTAACTCTGAAGGAACAGAAAAATTAAAAACAATTACAGAAGAAAATACAGATAGCATTATTGGAGTTTTCTCAGGAATGGATCTAATTACTAGTTTTACAGTTAAAGAAGTCAACGAAAGCGGAACAATCAAAATTCTAAGTCCAGAAAAAACTTCTGATGCAGAGGCTCTACGAGAACAACTTGTAAATGGAAAACTTGCGGCTCCTATAATTTTAAAAGATGAACAATCTGTCGAAAAATAAGGAGAATTTAAGAGAAGAAATTAGTAGACAAAGGCGTTATTTAACTCCTGAAAAAAAGGAGTATTTAGACAACAAGATATTAACGAAATTAACCAACCTCCCTGTTTGGAAGAACGCCAAAACAGTGCTTGTTTACGTATCTCGCAAAGAAGAAGTTTCAACTATTGAACTAATCAAGAAATATCTAAATAAAAAAAATCTCGTTGTCCCAAAAACGCATCTTAAATTTCACGCTTTATCCTTACACAAAATTGACGACTTAAAGCAACTAATATCTGGAAATTACGGGATTTTGGAACCTCATCACTTATGCGAAACCGTTTTGCCTGAGCAAATTGATCTCGCATTAATTCCAGGAATTGCTTTCGATCAAAAAGGTCATCGAGTCGGATATGGGAAAGGTTATTATGATAGACTAATCCCCCATTTAAGCTGCCCGAAAATTAGCCTTGCATATAATTTCCAAATTGTTGAGAATATCCCTGCTGGAGATCACGATCAACCAATTGACATTCTCCTTACAGAAAACAAAAAACACAATTTTAATTCTTAAATTATAAAATTATGTCTGCATTATCAAACGGAGATCCAAAAGTATATGACATTTTGAAAAAAGAAGAAAACAGACAGGCATACGGAATTGAGCTAATTCCCTCTGAAAATTACGCATCTGAAGCTGTAATGGAAGCAACTGGGTCAATTTTTACAAACAAATATTCAGAAGGTTATCCAGGGAAAAGATATTATGGAGGTCAAGAATACGTAGACATGGTTGAAAGACTTGCGATCGAGCGAGCAAAAGAACTTTTTGGAGTTGAACATGTAAATGTGCAGCCGTATTCAGGAAGCCCAGCCAACACAGCTGTTTATTTTGGATTACTTGAATATGGGGATACAATTATGGGGCTTAAGCTCGATCATGGAGGACATATTACTCACGGACTACCAATTAGTTTTTCTGGAAAATCTTTTAATTGTGTTGGTTATGAAGTCGAGAAAGAAACTGGATTAATAAATATGGATGCCGTTCGTGAACTTGCTATTCAACACAAACCAAAGTTAATTATCGCAGGATATACCGCATATCCACGTAAAATAGAATGGGCAAAATTTAGAGAAATTGCAGACGAAGTTGGGGCAATTTTAATGGCTGATATTGCTCATATTGCAGGACTAATTGCGGGTGGAGCACATGAAAGTCCAGCTCCATATTGCGATGTAATTACAACAACAACGCATAAAACGCTACGCGGCCCACGCGGGGCAATGATTATGTGTAAAGAAAAATATGCAAAACAAATTGATCGTGCAGTTTTTCCAGGATTACAGGGTGGGCCGCACGACAATACAACTGCTGCGAAAGCAGTTGCCTTTGGTGAAGCTCTAAGACCAGAATTCAAGGAGTATGCAGCACAAATTGTTAAAAATGCAAAAGCTCTAGCTGAAAGATTAATCGAAAACGGATTTAATCTTGTTTCAGGAGGAACAGACAATCATTTAATCCTTGCTGACCTCACAAACAAAGGAATCCCCGGAAAAGTTGCACAGGAAGCTTTAGACGAAGCAGGAATAACTTTGAATAAAAATACAGTGCCATTTGATCCGCGTTCACCATTTGATCCAAGCGGTATTCGAATGGGGACACCAGCTGTTACAACAAGAGGAATGAAAGAACCTGAAATGGTTAAAATCGCCGACTGGATTACTTCAGCATTAGAAAATCATGAAAACTTAGATCAACTACACAAAATCCACGATGAAATAAAGAAACTTTGCAAAAACTTCCCAGTCCCAGGCATCAAAATCTAAGTCCAAAAGACAGCTTTTAATCAATTCGTTTGACAATCATGATGGTGATGTCGTCCATTTGCTTGTAGTCGCCCATATAAGCCTTAACATCCTTGAGAATTGAATTGCGGATGACCGTAGCATTTTCAAGCGTCCCAAATTTCTGGACAGCAGCTTTGAATTTTTCCATTCCATAAGATTCATGCTGTGATCTCCATGCCTCTGGAATACCATCGCTATAAATAACGATACTATCCCCTACTGCAAGCTGAATTTCTCTTTCCTCAACCATTTTCGAAATATCCGGGAACATTCCAAGAGCAATCCCGCCAGCCTTAATTAATTCAACTTGCTTAGTCGCAGCTGAGTATTTAATCATTTGTTCGTGACCGGCATTTACATAAGTCAATTTCGCAAATTCCTCATTCCAATTCAATAAACAAAGCGTAAGAAACATATTTGATGGCGATTTTGCCTTCAAAACTTTGTTTACATTAATAATAATATCTTTCAAGCTAGGATTGCTAATTTGACTGAAGAACATAGCATTCGCAACCGATCCAACGATTCCTGATGGCACACCATGTCCAGTAACATCTCCGACATAAAACATCGTATTTTTATCATCGCGCTTCAAGAAATCATAAACATCTCCACCAATTTCCTCGGCCGGCACAATTCCAGCAGAAATTTCAAGCCCTGCAAGTTTCGGTACTACTTTTGGAATCAATTCATCCTGAATTTTTTTGGCAAGCTCAAGCTCTTTTGTAACTCTTTCCTTATAAACAAGTGCCTTCGTACTCTTATCTAAATCCTCAGCCATCTGATTAAATGCACCTCCCAAAATTTCAAGCTCATCCTTTGTATCAATACTCACCCGATGCTTAAAATCTCCTTTCGCAATAATCCTCGAACTTGTAACGAGTTTTGCTATTGGCTTTGTAATTCGACCAGCAAGTACAAGTGCTAAAATCAAACCTGCCACAGTTCCAAGCAAAGCAAGGAAAACAATGCGCATAGCGTCACCTCGCAAGGCGGCTTCCAACTGTTCATAATTTGCATAATACAAAACAGCATATTTATCCCCCGTTGGATAAACAAAATAATTAATTCGACTTAATATTTCAGGCGCATCAATTGGAGATTCATATTCATTAACATAATTAATCGTACCATCATCGTTAGCTTTCAAATAAAAAAGCTCCCCATTCTGCGTTAACATTGATGGATTATGTGCTTTAATTTGAGTAATTAGCCTTTGATCTGTAACCGTTCTGTCCTCTCCTCCATATTGCTTAGAGCTCTCCTCTTTAGAGTCATACAATTTTATCCCCTTGTAATCAAAAACTTGAATCAAATCAATATTTTGAGTCTTTTGGAAAATCCCTGCCATTTCACGATTAAAATAAATGAACCCTTTTTGCGCTAAATAAAGCTCATAATCATCAACTATCTGCCCGGCAGTCAATTCACTAAAAGATCTTGTTTCAAAAAAGATGTCGCTAGTTAATTCCTTTTGCTTCTCTTTAATAAGTAAATAAGCGGCAAGACTGAAAAGTCCAACGATAAGCAGAGTAATTGCAGCAACTAATTTTGTCTTAATAGAATACATTATATTTTTTAAATTTAATTAGATTAATCAATAAATTTCAGAAGCAAGCACAGATCCATCTAAGCGAGGTCGGAATTGAACTCCGGCCCTAACACCATAGATCACATCACTTTCGAAAAGTGGAACCCCAACGATATCTTCTTCCACAACAACTCTCATAATTTCATGGAGTTGCTGAAGTCTCTTCTCTTGATCCAAATTTTTCAAACTTAACTCAACAAGTTGATCAATTTTTTTATTCAAGTAATTTCCCCCGTTAAAAGCCCCAGATGAATATATGACGTTTTCAAAAAAATCACTCGAATCACCTATTTCACTACGCCATCCAAGATAATAAACCTGAGATTCTTTGTTGTTGATCTTATCCTGCAAATTATCCCATGACAAAAAATTCAAAGAAACAGTAATTCCAATTTCGTCTAACTGCTCCTTGATATATTCACCAATCACTTCGGTTCCTTGTGTCATATCAATAGAAATCTGCGGCCTTTTAAAGGCATTATACTCCCTAACGACCTCTTTAGCCTGAGCTATACTCATATCATTTTCTTCTATATCTGGATTAAATCCAAAAATCCCATTACTAACAAATTGCTCCGAAGGTTGTGCATATCCTTTTGAAAACTCAACAAAAGCATCTTTGTCGATCGCAGATACTATTGCTGCCCTGATTCTTTTATCGCCAACGACTTCATCTTCCATATTGAAAATCAAGAAATTAACCTCTAGGCTAGGTAAAGCCGTAACCGTTACAGCGGGGATCTCCTTAAGTTCTGCAGCAAATAATGGTGGAACATTAGCCAAAATATCAATTTCTCCATTTTTAATAGCATCAAAACGATCAAATCTATTCTTAATTGTTTTAATAATGACATTTTTATAATACGGAACATCGCCCCAATAATCGGCATTCCTTGTAAGCGTAAGTTCATCAAGATTTTCATTCCCTATAGAATAAACATAAGGTCCAGTCCCAATAGGATCTGAAAAATCCTTCTTTTCTGAAGGAGCAATAAGCAATGTAGACAGTCGATTTACAAGCATTGGATCTGGATCCTTAGTGATAACTTTTATTGTTAAATCATCAACTTTTTCAAGTTTTTGAATAGTCTTTAAAATATCAACAAGACTTGATTTCTTATCCTGCACAGCGCGATAGTAACTTCTTATAACATCATCAGCATCAAAAATTGTTCCATCGTGAAAAACAACATCCGGTCTCAAGTGGAATTCCCAAACATTATCAGTTAACCTTCCCCACGAAAGTGCCAAACAAGGCTGGATTTGAAGGTTACGATCTGTTTGTACCAATGGTTCGTAAATATTAAGAATTCTACTTCTTATGCTTGGATCAAACTCAACTGGATCTAAATCTGTAACGCCAAACGCATAAGCTATATTCAAGGTTTTTTCGCTTCCAGATTGGCTTTTTGATGCACCATGCAAATATTTTGCACTAAATTCTGCATACTCATCCATGAAAAACAGTTGGACAAGAAGGAATCCAAATAGTGAAATCAAGGCTACATACAATATGATTCTACCAAATATTTTCATTGATTTTTGTTTGTTTTTTATCGTACTATTTTAACATTTTTAAGCTAATATAGCAATTCCAGATTCAATCTAATCCATTAATGTTAACGAAAACACTTAAGGGTAAAATGGTATTTTGCATATAATTCGCACCACAAAAAACCATACAAAACCATTACGAATGTTTGAATAATTTTTTTGATCTTAAACTAATCGTTGCGTTTAAGAATAGACAAGAACGCCTCTTGCGGAATATCCACATTCCCGATTTTCTTCAACCGTTTCTTCCCCGCTTTTTGCTTTTTCAAAAGCTTATCTTTACGCGTTCTATCCCCACCATATAATTTTGCGGTCACATCTTTTCGAAGTGCTTTGATAGTTTCACGTGCAAGAATTTTTGACCCAACAGCAGATTGTACAGGGATTTCAAATTGAGTCCGCGGAATCAATTCTTTCAATTTTTTAGTCAAAGCAACTCCAACTCTGTAAGCTTCCGATTTATGCACAATAACAGACAAAGCATCAACTTTAGTCCCAGCCACTAAAGTATCAAGCTTAACCAAGGCCTCTTGCCTATACTCCAAAAAATCATAATTCATTGATGCATACCCAGAAGTCACACTTTTCAATGCATCATAAAAATCAATAACAATAGATGCTAAAGGAATTTCAAAAGTAACAATAACTCGATTTTGATCAATATATTGCATATTTGTATTTACCCCTCTTCGATCTTGAACGAGTTTCATAATAACACCAACAGAATCCTTAGGAGTAATAACCTCGAGCTTCATCCATGGCTCCTTAATGCCCATCAAAATAGCAGGATCCGGCAATTGAGCGGGACTCGAAATCATTTCTTCACTACCATCGTTCTTAAGGGCAATGTATGAAACCGAAGGTGAGGTAACAATTAAGCTCAAATCATATTCTCTCTCAAGTCTTTCTTGGACAATCTCCAAATGTAACATCCCTAAAAACCCACACCTGAAGCCATACCCAAGAGCTCCGGACTGCTCTGGTGTAAAAGATAAAGATGAATCATTGATTTGCAATTTATCAAGTGCGTCACGAAGCAATGGATAATCATCTCCATCTGTACAAAATATTCCTGCAAACACATAAGGCTTAACCTCTGCGTATCCAGCAAGAGGTTTCGCATTTTTATGATCCATTTTTATAACCCCACTTTTCCAAACCGTGTCTCCAACTTTTGCTTCAGCTACAGTTTTTAACCCTGTTACAATATATCCAACTTCTCCTGGTTTCAAAATACCAGAAGGAGTATATTTTGGCTTAAAATAACCACATTCCATGACTTCAATTTGCGTCCCAGTATGAAGTAAATGCACCTTGTCCCCTTTCTTAATGTCACCAGAGATAACACGAATATAAATTACTACTCCTTTATAAGTATCATATACAGAATCAAAGATAAGCGCCTTAAATTCATCACTATCTGGAATTTTTGGAGCTGGAACTTTTGCAATAACAGCAGCTAAAACCTTTTCAACATTAGTTCCCTCCTTTGCAGAAACAGAAATTATCTCTTCCTTTGGGATTCCCAATATAGATTCAATCTCAGCTCCAACTTTCTCTATATCTGAAGACGGCAAATCAATCTTATTCATAACCGGGATAAGCTCAAGGTTATGCTCAATTGCCATATAACAATTTGCCAAAGTTTGGGCCTCAATCCCTTGCGTTGCATCAACGACCAAAATAGCACCCTCGCACGCCGCCAAACTTCGTGAAACCTCATAACTAAAATCCACATGTCCAGGAGTATCAATTAAATTCAAGATATATTTTTCTCCATCAAGCTCATAATCCATTCTAACCGGTTGAAGTTTAATCGTAATTCCACGCTCTTGCTCAAGCTCCATTGTATCCAACATTTGACCATGTTTCATGTCTCTTTTATTCACAGTATTAGTCACCTCCAAAAAACGATCAGCCAATGTTGATTTCCCGTGATCTATATGCGCTATTACGCAAAAATTTCTAATGTTATGTGCAACTTTTTTATTCATGTTTTTGTATGGCTTATGTTCAATTATTTTATACAAGTTTTCGCAGACCCTTTGTTCAATTATTTTGTACACTTTTTACACTCCGCTGATCAACTTTTTTATTCATTGCAATAGCCCTATTCCGGTTGATTACCCAGTTGATAATACAAAAGAATCTTGAGGAAGTTTAACAAACATATTCTGAAAAAGAAATAGAAATTGAATTAGAATGCGTTTTCATGGTATAATCTTATGATTGAATTAGATGAGAAAACAAAACAATGCAATTCAAAATACCACAAAACGTACAAATGGAAGATCGCATAGTTGGACCGCTTACCCTAAAGCATATGATAATACTTGGAATAGGCGGTGGATTCGCATATGTACTTTATGTAGTGCTAGCTCGAAGTTATTACATGGAAGTTTGGCTCCCCCCAATAGCAATCATTGTTATCCTCACATTATTATTCGCATTCGTTAAAATATATAATGTATCATTCGCCAAATTCATAATATTATTTATTGAACATCTCTTTGTCCCACGAAAACGAAAATGGCAAAAAGCTAGTGCAGAAATACAAATGCAAGGCTATGTACCAGAAAAAGAACCTACAAAACTAAACGATTCAAACAAAAAAGATAATGAAAATACAAAAACACTTAATAAATTAAATGATATTTCAAAAGTATTAGACACATATGGAACAAACAAATAAAAAAACAGATGACAGTGTAAAGACTGCGAAAAAATCCCCAATGGCAAGTACACAAATGTACATGAAAATCGCCGAAATTAGGGATGATACTGTCGTGTTAAAAAATGGAGGGATCAGAGCTCTACTCAAAGTTTCGAGCATTAATTTCAATTTAAAATCAGAAGAAGAACAAAACGCAATTACATATTCATATCAAGGATTTCTAAACTCAATCGAATTCCCTTTTCAAATTGTTGTTCGCTCTAAAAAATTAGATATTGATAATTATATTGATATATTAAACGACCTCGCTACTAAGCAAACGAATGATCTTTTACAAAAACAAACTTATGAATATATGGATTATATCCAAAGACTTGTTGAATATGCGGATATTATGGAAAAACAATTCTACGTTGTTGTCCCATACGATCCATTTAGATCGAAAAAATCGACGATAATTCAAAGATTTTTCCAAAACATGAACCCAAAAGACACTTTAACAGAGCTGAAAAAAAGACATTCTGAATTTGCACAATTAAAAAAAGCTCTTAGCCAAAGGACAAACATAGTCAAATCTGGATTAGAGGGATGTGGTCTACATGTAGACCAACTCAAAACTCAAGAATTAATTGAATTATTCTACGAAAGCTACAATCCACTAAGTTCACGCACCCAAAAAATCGAGAATTTAGATGATATAAAATTAAAAATGGACTCAGACCTTCTGAATGAAACCGACATCACTGAAAACGAATAAAAAACATTCCGGCCTACCTTCAAAAGGCATATAAATAGCATATTAACGGCAAAAAAGCCCGCATTATTAACTAATACGAGCTTTTATTTTTAGACAAACTAAAAGCCACTATCTTGGCAGCGCCCTACTCTCCCACCGCTCATGCGGTAGTACCATCGGCGAAGAGTGACTTAACTTCTGTGTTCGAGATGGGAACAGGTGTACCCCACTCTCTAGAACTACCAAGATAGTAGCTTTTATTAATTTTGAATTTCAAATAACTATTAAATTATTTTCACAAATTGCTAGTTATGACTACTTCAGTGTCAATACTAAACCCCGTTACAAAACGGGATCTATGCACCAACACTCTCTGTAGTCGATGAATAAGTTTAATTATAAGTTCAATGACCTATTAGTACTGCTCGGCTGAGTACATCACTGTACTTACACCTGCAGCCTATCAACCAGGTGGTCTTCCTGGAGGTTCATGGGGAAATCTAATCTTAGGGGTGGCTTCCCGCTTAGATGCT
>JAHJMX010000061.1 GCA_018821175.1 Patescibacteria group bacterium | reverse complement strand
CGTTAATTATAAACAACTCATCATCTATTACTCTGTACCGTTCATCCCCAACTTCAATTTCATCACCATTTTTTTAACTTCATTTTTTTTCAATCCTTTCATCGCATCAATAGTCATATATTTTTCATCCGATTTATCTTTTTTACCGCTATTATTTTCTAGAGTTTTATCAGCTAATTCTTGTACTTTAGCCATTTTAGCTTTAAATTTATCAACTCTTCCGGCTCTATCTACAAGAGTTTTCTTTCCTGTATAAAAAGGGTGACATGCACTACAAATATCAGTCCGTTGTTCCTTGATAACTGATCCAGCAGTGATGACGTTTCCACATGCACAAGTTACTGTCGCATTATCGTAATAAGTTGGGTGTATTCCTGGTTTCATAATCGTTTATTTATAAGGTTCCTAAATTTTTCAGCCAGTGCAGTGTACTTCAAAATAATTACAATTGCAAGAAAAATTATCGCCGAAATTAGCGCAATTTTAAGGTATAAATCTAAATTATAAATTGTTATTTCCATAACCTTTTCTCTTGATTCGCCTTTGTCGTCGTAAACTACTAATTTTACATTATATTTCTCACTATTTATTGGCGTATAATTGAGGGTACCACCTTTCTTAGTGAAAGGAATTTGTAAATCATTTTTTAATGTTCCGGCAAACTCTTTTCCAATTTTTAATGTTGTTATTTCTTGCAAATCTAATTTTCTTTTACTTTCTTCGATTAAAGCAGCTTCGTTAATTTCGTCCTTATAGACAAACCATCTAATCCCGCTTATTGTTCCATCTTCGTCAAAAGATTCTTCTGCATTGAGTGTCATCAATCTACCCAAAAAAGCATAATTTTGATTGCCAGATATACTTATTTCTGGACCTTTGTTTAAAGGATTAAAATCATTGATATCCAAAATTCCATCGTTATCATCATCGTCATCATCGTTATTTCCTATCCCATCTTTGTCAAAATCATATTGTTCTAATGAGTTGATGGGGAATGCATCTTCTCCATCTAATACGCCATCATTATCTGTATCAGGGTTTAATTGCATTGTCCCAAGAGCATATTCATCATCATCGCTTATACCATCTCCATCATCATCAGTATCTGCGTGGTCACCAATTGAATCTCCGTCAAAATCTTCCCATTCTAGGGAATCAAGCGGGAAGGCATCATCAATATCTTTATAGCTATCGTTGTCATCATCCTCATCTTCATTATCACCGATTGTATCACCATCGCTGTCGATTTGTTCTGAGGCATTTAGAGGGAACATATCGTCAATATCCAAGACTCCATCTCCGTCGTCATCATCATCTTCTTCGTTTGTTTTTCCATCGTGATCAGTATCTTGCAAAACTATTATGGTTTTTGTGATGCGATTGTTGTTTGCATCGTCGCCATTTGTTATCCATGGATCAATTTCGATTGCAATTGTATGTTCTCCATGAAAAGAAGGTTTCCAGTCGACAAAGATATCATCTGTTTTGCCAGCTAAAATAGAAATATTTTGATCACTCCCAATCTGTTTTCCGGCACTTAAATCCGAAAAACTCACACGTCCTTTTAAGTCATAAGGACTTACATTTTGAATAGTTACATATATCCGCACTACATTCCCTTCGAGAAATCTTTCACTTGAAAAACGCAGGCTTGATGCAGACAAAGTTAAATCTCCTCCAGTTTCTGCAAATGCAATTGGTGCGAAAGCAACAAGCGCAATTAATGCACTTAATACGACGCTTCCAAGTTTTTTCATAAAGTTTTTACTTTAAAGTAAACTTGTTTGTGTAGGAGTTTCTTCGGCAGTTTCTTCATTTTCATCATTGTCTTCCATGTTATAATCATCGTCAGATGAATAATCTGCTTCATCCAGCTTTTCAACTCCGTTTTCAACTTGTTTTACTTCGTTTTGCACTTGTTCTTTCTTAGCTTCCTGACTTTCTTCTAGTTCTTTTTCAATCTCATCCATTCTAATAATCGAAAGTGCACTAATTTTATCTCCGGCTTTCAATCTCATTAAGTAAACTCCTTGTGTAGCACGTCCTTGTGAAGGGATGTCTTTTAAGTTCATTCTAATTAGTTGTCCCTTTTTAGAAATAAGAACTGCATCTCCCTCGAAGCTTGGTTCAATGATTTTTGCTCCAACAATCAAACCAGTCTTTTGAGTAATTTGAGCTGTTTTTACACCAGTTCCTCCACGAGTTTGAAGTCTATAATTTGTTACTAAAGAACTTTTCCCGAGTCCATTTTCCATTAATACAAACAATTTTGCTTGAGGATTTGAAATAACATCCATTTCAACAGCCTTGTCATCACTCTTTAATTTAATTCCTCTTACTCCCATCGAAGCACGTCCAATCGCCCTTACGTCATTTTCTTTAAATCTTATACATTTTCCATTTTGAGTAACAATGATAACTTCGTTGTTTGGGCCAATTTCACGTACCCATTCTAACGAATCTCCATCTCTAAGTTTAATTGCTATAAGACCATTGCGACGAACATTTTTGAATTCTGAAACAGCAGTTTTTTTGATAGTTCCTTTAATTGTTGCCATTATCAAATGTTCTCCTTCAAATTTTTCTTTAATTATTAGCATTGATGTTACTTGTTCCTTCTCTCCAAGTTGGCATAGGTTGACAATTGGCTGTCCTTTTGCAGTTCTTGAAGTTTTTTGAATTTCATAAACTGGCAATTGGAATACTCTTCCTTGGTTAGTAAAGAACAAAACATTATCATGGTTATTTGCATATCGCATTGCCATTGTCTCGTCTTCTTCTTTTGTAGTTGCTCCAACAATTCCTTTTCCTCCTCTATGTTGAGACTTAAATGCTAATGGGCTAACACGTTTGATGTAACCTTCTTTTGAGATTATTACGATCATTGGCTCATTTGGGATTGTATCTTTTTCAGAGAATTTACCGAGCCCATGAGGAATGATCTCAGTACGTCTTTCGTCTGCATATTTTTCTTTAATCTCTGCAAGTTCTTCAATTATAATATTTAAAATCTTTCCCTCATCTGCCAAAATTCCTTCAAGTTGTGTTATTAATATCATCTTTTCCTTATATTCATCTTCAATTTTCTGTCTTTCAAGTCCAGCAAGTGTTTGCAATTTCATTTCCATGATCGCAGTGGCTTGCTTGTCAGACAACTTAAATTTCGTAATCAAAGCTTTATGTGCCTCTTCCTTAGTTGATGATTTTCTTATTGTTTCAATAACAGCGTCAATGTTGTCGAGTGCAATCTTCAAACCTTCCAATATATGAGCTCTTGCTTGAGCAATCTTAAGCTCATACTCAGTTCTTCTTCTTACAACTTGTTTTCTGTGGATTAGGAAGTATTCAAGGACTTGTTTTAATGTCAAAAGTCTTGGTTGAACTCCTTCTACAAGTGCAATCATATTCATATTAAAATTAGATTGCATTTGTGTGTATTTGTAGAGCTGGTTTAGAATTTTCTTTGGGAAAGCTTCTTTTTTAAGTTCAATAACAACTCGCATTCCATCTTTATTTGATTCATCTCTAATGTCAGAAATACCAACAATTTTTTTATCTTTAACAAGTTCAGCGATTTTTGTTACTAATGTCGCTTTATTAACTTGGTAAGGGATTTCAGTTATAACGATAGCGTATTTTCCGCCTCTTCTTTCTTCGATTTCTGCTCGAGCTCTCATTGTAATTCCTCCACGACCTGTAACATAAGTATTTTTGATTGCTTCTGTATCATAGATTTTTCCAGAGGTAGGGAAGTCAGGTCCTTTGATAAATTCCATCAAGTCATCAATTGTCGCTTCAGGATTGTTTGCAAGATGGATTGTTCCATCAATTATTTCACCAAGATTGTGTGGTGGAATTGATGTGGCCATACCTACTGCGATACCAGTTGTTCCATTTAAAAGTAATTGTGGAATTCTTGCAGGTAAAACTGAAGGTTCTTTGAATTTTCCATCATAATTTGGTCTCCAATCAATAGTTTCTTTATCAATATCTGCAAGCATTTCATCTGATATTTTTTGCAATTTCGCTTCTGTATAACGCATTGCTGCAGCTCTATCTCCATCAACCGATCCAAAGTTACCTTGTCCTTTAACAAGCATATATCTTAAGGAGAAGTCTTGAGCCATACGGACCATTGAATCGTATACAGCTGTATCACCATGTGGATGGAATTTTCCGAGCACTTCACCAACTACGGCTGCTGATTTTCGGAAGGAAGCACTTGATCTCAGCCCAAGTCCATGCATTGCATACAAAATTCTTCTGTGTACAGGCTTAAGCCCATCTCTTACATCCGGGAGTGCACGTGAAACAATTACGCTCATCGCATAATCCAGATACGATTCCTCCATCTCTTTCGAAATCGGCCTGTTTGTTAAGTTACGTGCGAAAAAAATCTCTTCTTCTTCTAAGTCTAGAGTTCCAGGAGTGTCATCAGAATCATCTAAATCAGCAGAATTATCATCATCTTCCGTAAATTGATCTTCTTGTAAATCATCTTGTTCATTTTCTTCTAAATTATCGTTATTTTCTGAGTCTGTCATGATTATTTATAAGTAAGTTGAATATGGTTAGGTTCTTTGAAAGAATTAGAACCGATCGATACTTTATCATATTTATTTAAAAATGGTATAGGATTTCTCATTTAGTCGGTATTTTTGACTTCCAAAAAATGCGAAAATTTGGTATACTTATAAGAATTTCATAAAGATAACAGGAAAAAAAATAAATGGCAGATTCAAACGTTCAAAATACTCAAGTAGGGCAAGTAGATAAGCAGCCAGAAATCGCCAATGTGCCTTCTTGGCTTAAGAAAGGGATGTCCGGGGGAGAGGTGTCTTCTGGGCAAGCAACAGAGCCTGTTATTAGCTCTGATGAAACAAGCTCTAAAGAGGCTGAAAAATCAAAGGCTGATTTGCCGGCGTGGGTTAGAAATGCTGGTGGAGACGATGAGTTGCCTGAGGAGGAGCCAAAAACAACCGATAGTCCAACAGGGGAAAACGATGTGGTCCCTTCGCAAGATGAAATTGTTCCGCAAGCAGTACAGCCTAAATCTGTAGATACACATAAAGAAGTTAAACAAAACGAAGATTCAAAAAGTATTTTTGATAATTTAAAAAATATT
>JAHJMX010000060.1 GCA_018821175.1 Patescibacteria group bacterium | reverse complement strand
AGTGCTTCTGCACGAGTTACGTTTTGGCCCGGCGCAAAAATTGTCTCACTATATCCTTTTACGATCCCTTTTTTCCATGCACTATTAACCCAATCTATTTGCCATCCACTAACATCATTAAATAAAAAATTACTATCTACTGTAGGCGTATCAGCCGGGATTTTAGCTGCTGACAAAGTCATCTTGACCATTTCAACACGATTAATTGGGCTGTTTGGATGAAAGCCTCCATCGTCATACCCACTTACCACTCCATCATTATAAAGCGCCATAATATATTCCTCGCCCCAATGCCCTGCGATATCATTTAATCCAGAGTTTGCTTCATCAGTACATCCACGAACTCCATCCCATGCACTACCAGCAAGGCAATAACAAGGATTATTTGCATCATCAGTTGGGACTCCACCCGTTGCAATACAAAGCTGCGCTACACCAAGTTCTTCGGTACAACCAACTATATGGCTCCAAGAAGTATCTACTGGACATTCACAATCATCCGAATATCGCCCTCCAGTTGCCTCACAAATTAATTCCGCAATACCATTCACATTATAATTTGCAGAATCACTCAAACAAATCCCTCCTTCATTTGTAAAAATGCCGTCATATGCACATTCAAGCCCGTAATCACAATTTATCGTCTCATTTAAATCACAAAATCCCCCTTCTGCAGAATCTTCCGCATAAGCAACTGTGAAATTCACGTAAGATAAAGAATCATAATGAAGCATATCATCTGCATATCCTATGATAAAAGCATGCAAAATATATTCTCCAGGAATTAGTTTAGGAAAATCATCATCATTTACCTTCATGGTTCGAGTCCAAATCGCCTTTTTCCCATTTGCAATTGTTAATGAAGTTTCTGCTGTATCGCAATTTCGTGGATAGAGATCATTATTGTAAATTGGCAAACTATAAGCCTCGTAAATTGGAACATATTGAGAAATATCGAATCCCATCTGGCATCCATTATCAAAATTAAGCTCGATATCATCTCCAGTTAAATTTTCAGCTTCAAGCGTAATTTCTATGTTCTCCCCATATGAAAAAGTCTCACTATTTGTCGTAACAGTGACTTTGAGGCCTGAATTATCAAGTGCCTTTGCAGACAACACTGCTAGAAAAACAAGAGCGCTAATTACAAGTAAATCAAATAAAACTATTGTTGTTTTGCGGAGGACTTTGGTTAGTACCTGCGTATTAGGACGCATTAAATTAAGGTTAATTAAATGACTAACCTAAATTATAGCGGAAAAAACGTTTTGGTAAAGCTTGGGAAGTAAGTTTTTAAATCAAAAATTATACAACCTTACTTTTTTTTAATCTACATAATCCATCATCCGCACGATGACAGCTGCAGCCATTCCGCGAGTCATATTGTCGGCAGGACGGAAACGCATGTCGTTAGTATCTTTAATCAAGCCGATTCGATAAGCATCTTCAACCCATGGGATCATCCATTCCTCAACATCGCGAAACGATGCTTTCTCGAAATCTAGTGGACGACGTCCAAAAGCAGCAAGTACAAGTTTAATACCTTCGACGCGATTTACGTAATTATTTGGTTTGAAAAGACGGATTCCCGCTGCAGGACCTGTATATCCTTCAACAATATCCATTCGGTAAGCAGCATTTACCCAAACGGCCTGCCAAGTATCAAGATCTGCAAAAAATCGAGTACGAGAAGTATCCCCTTGCAAAAGCCGGATCCGAGCTGCCATCAAAACCATTTTTGTCATTTCTGCACGAGTGACAGGGTTTTCTGGACGAAAACTTCCATCACTATATCCACGAATAATGCCTAAACGGCTCAATTCAATAATATATTCTCTAGCCCAATGATCGTCGATATCCCAATAATCTCCATCGTTTTTACTGTAATATTGGTCACTGTCATAATAATTATCATCATCATTCCCATAATAATAGTAATCATCGTCACCATAGTAATAATTATCGCCTCCATAATAATAGTCATCGCCCCCGGCAACTACAACAACGGGGCATCCATACGGATAAGTAAAATCTTCATGCGCCGGACAATAACAAATATGCCTTCCAGCAACGATATCCCACTCTCCACCTGTGTCGTAACACATTAGTCTAAAGTCTTTTGCTTCCATACCAAAAAGTCCATCATTATTAACTCCAGTTGGAACAGATGAGGTTTCTCCAGTCGGCACAATGCCAGCTCCTGGAATATATTCGTACTCTGCGGCAAATGTTGTTTGCGCAACAAAAATCGAACCAATAATAGTAACCACCAAAACAGTAAAAATCGTTTTAAACAAAGGCTTTTTATAAGACATCTTAAAACAGTTTTATTAAATGTAAGGTATATTTATAACTGATTCTTGTTGTTTTGTCAAGCGAGATAATGCCATCCACAAACAAAATTTGAATTTTTTTAAAAATTAGTCTATAAAAAACACATACTCTTAAAAGTCACACCTATGAAATTACTTTACACTCGCGAAGAAATCGAGAAAAGAACACGTGAAGTTGGGAAGCAAATTAGCAAAGATCATCAAGGAAAAGACTTGCTTATTATTGGCGTTTTAAAGGGATGTGTAATGTGGTTGTCTCATCTTTTGATAGAAATTGAAGGGAACACTGAAATTGATTTCATGACAGTAAGTAGCTACATGCGAGGAACTGAGAGCGGGGAACTTAAACTAGTACAAGATCTTGATACCGTTGTAAAAAATCGCGATGTTTTAATTGTAGAAGATATTGTTGATACTGGGAAAACCCTAAAATATGTTTATGAATACCTTAAATCACGCGGAGCTCGCAGCATAGAAATTGCAACTTTTGTTAACAAAATGCAACGTAGGCAACTTAATGATCTTCCAGAAGTCAAATATATAGCATTTGAGTACGATGAACCTGAATTTTTAATTGGATATGGATTCGATTACAAACAAAGATATCGAAACCTCCCTGCGGTTTACAAAATGGAAGAATCTGATTTTTGGGATAAAGAATAATTCTTAATAATGATAACTTTTCCCCTCTAAGATAGTGAAAGCTCGATATATTTGCTCAAGCAAAATCGTGCGAATCATTTGATGTGTGAAAGTCATTTTCGAGAATGAGAGCTTAAGGTCAGCACGAGCTAAAACTTCAGTTGAAAGCCCATAAGGACCCCCAATTATAAATGTCGCCTTCCCTTTTAATGAAATTTTATTAAGTAGTTTTGCAAAATCTTCGGATGAATACTGCTGCCCTTTTATTTCCATAGCGATCACAAAATGATCTGCCGAGATTTTTCCCAAAATCAATTCTCCCTCAGCCTGTATCAATTTTGCTGGATCATCTCCTGTTTTTTTCGCATCGAGCGTAATTGATTCAACTTTCGCATATCTTCCAAGTCTTTTGCGATATTCATTTTCTGCTTCGATAAAATATAAATCTTTAGTTTTCCCAATTTGTATAATTTGTATGTGGAGCATAATTCAAATTTCATGTAATATTTCGCGTGAACTAATCAATCACGGTCACTTTTAAGTACTTACGATTACTATAATCAATAACTTCTCTTTAGTGAAACTGAAAAAACACGATCAACTCTCTGTAAAAATTGAGAAACTAGCTTTTGGTGGTAAGGGTATTGCATATGTACAAAATGAAGATAAGGATAATTTTGTGATTTTTGTCGATAATGTTGTCCCTGGCGATGAAGTTAACATCAAACTTAATAAAGTAAAATCAAATTTTGCAGAAGGCAGTTTGGTAGAGATTACCAAGCTTTCGCCAATCAGAATTCAAGCTCGATGCCCACACTTTGATACTTGCGGAGGATGCACTCTTCAAACAATTCCTTATGAAGAACAACTTAAAATAAAAGAATCTCAAGTACGCGAATCAATTGAGCATATTGGGAACATCAAAGAAATGGATTTTAAACCAATTATTGGATGTGACAGCGAATGGTTTTATCGCAATAAGATGGAATTTAGTTTTGGATATGAGGATGACGGGAAACCTTTATCTGAGAAAAAAATCGCGGTTGGGCTACATCCAAAATATCGACGATATGATGTTTTTGAACTTAAAGAATGCTATTTAGAAAGTGAAGATACTGGGAATTTCGTCAAAGCTGTTCAAAAGTTTATGCGCGACCTTCAGGTCGCGCCATATCATTCCCGTACCAATAGTGGCGTACTTCGCTCTATAACTGTACGCGAAGGGAAAAGAAGCGGTGAGCGACTTGTTAATATACTTACTTCTGGTGAAGATTTTGAACCAAAAAATGAATTCATAAACCTACTAACAAAAGAATCAGATAAAAATGGTTTTAAAGCTGCAACCTCGATTTACATCACAAAACAAGTAATCAAAAAAGGTCAACGCACTCGTTTTGAAGAAGAACTGATATATGGGGAACCATATCTCTTAGAATTGATGAAACTCGAAAATAGTACCGAACTTAAATTCGAAATTCTTCCACAAGCATTTTTCCAAACCAACACCCTTCAAGCAGAAATCCTTTATGCAAAAGTCCTCGAACTAGGGGAAATCAAATCTACAAGTACTGTATTTGATTTATTTTGCGGGACTGGAACTATTGGACTTTTTTGCGCACACAAAGCCAAAAAAATATTCGGCGTCGACATTAATCAAAGTGCAATTGAAAATGCAAATTCTAACGCAAAAACCAACGACATTCAGAACGCAACTTTCGTAGCTGGAGATGCTTTCAAAGTAATCGCAGAATTGGAAGAGAAACCTGACATAATCATAGTTGACCCTCCTCGCTCAGGATTAAATGAAGATCTTATTAATCATATATTGAAAATTAAAGCAAAACGATTAATTTACGTTTCATGCAACCCAACAACTCTTGCTCGCGATCTTAAGTTTCTCTGCGAAAAATACAAACTTCAAACAGTTCAACCAATAGATATGTTTCCACACACATATCACGTCGAGACTGTTTGCGAGCTAATTTTGCAAAACAATTGAACTTCAAATATAATCAAAGAAGTTTTTTAACCAAAAAAAATATGAAAAAGGCATTCTCGGCTTTAAGCAGTATTCTAATGCTTGCCGTTTTATCGTGCGTATCAATACAAACTGTTTTCGCAGCAGAATTTGTAGCAAACGAAGAAGTGTATTTAAGTGATATTATGCTTGACGATACTTATATCGCAGGTGGCCTTGTTACTATTACAGAAGATATTTCTGGAGATTTAGTTGTTACAGGAGGGAACATTACTATCGATGGAAATGTTGAGGGAGACTTGCTAGTTGCTGGTGGACAAATTACTGTCAACGGTGATGTTTCTGACGACATTCGTATTGCTGGAGGATCTATTTATGTAAATGGGAATATCGGAGATGATTTAATCTCAATGGGTGGACAATTACAAGTTGGGAAAAATAGTTTGATCGGAGGAAGCGTAGTTATCGGAACTGGATTTGCTAACATCCTCGGAACAGTAAATGAAGATATTATTGGTGGTGGAGGTCGCGTCATAATAGGAGGAACTGTTTATAGAGATATAAATTTACAGGTTCAAGATGTTTTGACTTTAACTAAAGACGCTAAAGTTAATGGGAATTTGATTTATACAAGTTTGCGTGAAGCAGAGCTCGAAGAAACTCAAGTTGCTGGTTATATTGAGTTCAACAAACAAATGCCAATCGACGACACAAACATAGGAGAAAAAGTTGAAACTTT
>JAHJMX010000059.1 GCA_018821175.1 Patescibacteria group bacterium | reverse complement strand
GTATAGAAAGAAGCTCAATTAATCTCGCTTTGGTCGCTTCATCTTGCAAATGCTCCATCTCCCCAATAGCCTGAAGATGTTCATAATTACACAAAAGTGCAGCCATTGGAGGTTGTGATTTTATCATACTTTTTATTACATCTGCTCGAGGATGCGCTGGATTATGAACGGGTGTAACTAGTTTAGGTGTGCGATACAAAAATGGCGGACGCAAATAATCCTCTTCATTAGGAAAAACTATTTCTGGATTTGCCAAAAAAACTTCCATCAAAGCACGCTCAAAATAAGTTTGCAGTTTTGTGTACGGATCTCTTGCCAAAGCCATAGTTTCTGTATGTTGTCCATCAAGTCCAGTCGCAAATTTATATGCTTGTTCTTGAGTTAATCCTACATTTTTTGCAAGTTCCATAAAATCTAATTCTCGATTTAGATCCATATCTAATAATGTAAAAAGTAAGGAACGCATTGTGCCTCTGCGTCGGCATTTTGTCAACTTCGTGTATAAATATTAGAGATCAAGGCTCAAATGCTCCGTGCATGTCAAAACTGTTACAAGACGAGCTTGTGGGATTTTGGAAGTATTTTTTTTAAATTACTTAATTAATTTTGTGAAAAATTTAGCTTTGAATAATAATATCGCTTCAAGTAATTATTCAAACAAATCCCACTTGGGTCTCATTGTTAAATATAATATGACTACCAGTGATAGTGCAAGAATTGCAACTTGAGCATCCATTCCAATAAAAAGGTTCATGATAAATACAATTATTGCATTTATACATATTCCATAGAATGCCCATTTCTTCCATCTGAATAGAAATATTACAAATGTTAAATTTACGAAAGCTATTATTCCATAAAGATAAGCTAGCCATAATGTTATATTCGGAGAATATAAAGCGATTTGTTCATTTGCTAAAAAAAACGAGCTTGCGGCGAAAAACTTAACAACTAACATTATTATTAACCAACTTGTTAATAATATTCCTCGTTTTTTCTCTGTTACTATCATAATATCTATGGTTCAGTGGATTACGGTTAATATTGTACTTGACGTAAAATGTGGATCAAGATGAATTTAAAATTTTCTACATACAAAAATGGAAACACAGATTTTTTTGTTTATTTCCATGTCTCAAGTATTATGCATTGCATAAGCAACTTAGCCCAAGTAAATTGCTGCAATCAATTCGAATGTTGGTGTGATTTGCAAAAAAGCTCAGCATGTCATCTGTAAATGAGATCCATTGTTGAAAAACACTTGCTCGCAAGCAAGTGGGGTTTTCAATGGTGGGCGATAAAGGAGTCGAACCTTTGACCCCCTCGGTGTAAACGAGGTGCTCTAGCCAACTGAGCTAATCGCCCATGCTCCGATTACTTTCGTAATTAAAGGTGCAAAGGATTTTTATCATTTTTGATTGCACGTTGCAACAGAAAATTCCCAGTTTTTTTAAAGTATTTATTTTTTTGGCATTAGGTAGCCCACTTTCATACTAAATTCCAACTGGAATTTTTAGCTGATTTAGTTGTAGAATGTGCCATATATACTAAGAATATTAAAGTTAGGTATATTAAAGCACATTTAAAATGCAAATTTACGCACGAATTAGGCAGTCTGCTCCATATGCTTATTTGATTTTGCTAGTTGTTTCTAGCGCTGCAATTACTTTTTTTCGTGCGGGTCATTCTTTTGCAGCCATGACGATTTGGAGTTTTGTGATTTTGCCACTTTTTGTTATTTGGCTTTTAGCTGCCAAAAATTTTCAGGTTGTTGCCGAATACAAAGTAGTTTTTACGCTTACATTTCTTTTTTCAGCTATAGTTTTTCTTGGATTTTTATTCCCACCATATGCGAATTTTGGATTGAGGGATTTTACAATGTATGCAGCGATGCATTTTATATTTTTCTCGCTAGCTACAATGAGTCTGACAAAGGATCACTTGCGGTGGCTTTTTAGGCTTTTGTCACTTGTTGCTATTATATTTTGTTTATATGGATTTTATCGCTATGTTAGTTATCCTTATGATCATTTGACTGGTCCATTCTTTGTAGAAGCAGGTGATCAAATTGAGTTTTTCCCAAATTCATTCGCGTTTTTCTTAATGTTCCTTATCCCTATTCAAACGCTTTATTTATTTAATCAAAGCAAAAAAGATTATTTAACAATTTGGAAAATTGCTATTTACATAAGTAGCGTGATTTTGTTTGCAGGTTTCTTTTTGACTTTCTCAAGATCTGCAGTGATTGCAATGCTTGTGCTTGCTCTTATTTTTATTGCAATTCAAATATTTTATGCGATGAAACGTAAAATATTTTTTCGTGGAAAATCAATTAAAGCTCTATTGCTAATTTTTATTGCTAGTTTTTTGCTAATGACTGGGTTGAATTTTGTAAGAAGTTGGAATTATGAGGTTACGAATACAGGTCAACGTTTTGATTTAGACGCATCGGTTAATGCAGTTTCATTTGCTGATAGATTTGATTACATGAAGGGAGCTATTTTGCTTTCAGAAGATTATCCATTGTTTGGTGTAGGAAGTGATAATTTCCAATTTTTATATCCACAATATCAGCAAGTTCCTCTTTTGCCGAAAAATCCACATAATATGTTTCTAAATGTGTTTGTTGGGACTGGGATGATATCTGGGATTTTGGGGCTTTTGATATATTTGCTTTATGCTTATTACTTTCTTGTGAAATTTCGCTATGTTGAGCAGAAATATTATATGGCAATTATTTTTTTCTCTTTACTTGCAAGTGCGATTCAGGGGAGCGTGGATTATTGTGTGAATTTTGTTTTAAATAACACAATCTTAAGTATTTTCTTGGCCTTGTTTATTACTCGATTTCCGGTTAAAGACATAGAGGGGGCTGATGTTGAGATTCCTCAGGTTAAAAAATATCCATTTGTGAATTTGTGGGTTACGTCTTATTTAGTATTCTCTGTCGTTTTAGTAACTTTTACTGTTGGATTTGAGGTTTATACCGATCAATTTGTAAATAACGCCGCTATTGCTTATGGGAATGGGGATTATATAAAAGCTGCAGAGCAACTTGAAAT
>JAHJMX010000137.1 GCA_018821175.1 Patescibacteria group bacterium | reverse complement strand
TAGGAGATGTTAAGAAATTACTAGAACCTGCCCCGCTTGTCTTTTGATACCAACGCATCTCTCTAGCAGAAGTGCTTACTACTCTAACATAATTTTTAAGAACTACTCCAATATCTTTAAACCCTTCAACAAGCTTATTAATATCAATTCCCCTAATCTCTGCTTGAGCTGCTGTGTCTGCCATTATGCTATATCCCTACTATACGGATTTAATCTAAATAAAAATGTTTCTCTATCTGTAGCAGTTTCCAAAGCCATACCTACGCAATCATCTTCTCCTGCGGCTATTACTACTAGCTCATTAGCTGAACCTGTAGCTGTATCTGTTTCTAGACCTTGTCCTGCTGTAACTCCTGCTAATCCTGCAGTTCCTCTGAAAATTCCGTCAACATAAACTCCAATTTTAACCTTACCGTCATTAGCAATCTTTTCCTCTGCTGCAATTCCTGCTATAGGGTCTCCGTCTCCATTAGTAACTGCTACTGTAAACGGGTCTGAAATCTCTAGAACAGCCCCTTTTTCTATTCCTGTGCCGTCTGCACAAGTAAAAGGAACAGGTTTACTCATTTCAAAAACTAATGTGGTTTCGTCAGCCATAATTAATACATATAACACTACTATTTAAATGTTTCTACTAAGGTGCCTTAGTGCATAGAACTAATCTTTTTTAGCTAATCTCTTTAAAATTGTAAGAACTTCCTTTTTTATCTCGGTTTCTAGCTCAAGTCCGACGATTTGCTTCTCTGTAGCTTCTAGGCTTTCTTGAATAAGCTTGTCTCTTGGGCTCTCTGCAATCTTCAAACCTAGCTCTTTATCTTCTATCATTTTGCTTTAACCTCATTTTTCATAACTCTTTCTGCATACTCCTTAGCTGTTTCAGGTGGAGCTGCTTGAATAGGTGTAGGCTGTCCTGCAGAGCTTCCTAACATCTTCTCAGCTTGTAATCTCTGTTCTTCTTTTAGAATTTCTTGGCGTCTATCGTTCTCTGCCTTAATCTCGTCTCTTACTTTCTTCGCTTCATCAACGATAGATAAAGCTTCTTTAGGCTTTTCTTGAGCTTCTTGATTTTCTTTTTCATTTTCATTTGCCATAGATTTATCAGGCTCACTGAGTATTTAAATGTTTCGTTTACCAAAAATTTTTCTTTCGCCCCCAATATTTAAAAAACTCTAATCCTGCCCCTAATCCTATACATACAAATCCTCTAACCAGGCACTCCCACCCTTCGTAATTTGTAGTAAGTAAAACAACTCCGAAAGAAGTTAAAGTTAAAGCTGCAGTATTGATTATAGTTTCTATCGTCGGCTTGTGTTCACTTTCCATTTTTTAATACCCCCTTATACCACTCCTAAAGATTTTTGTATATTTTCAAGATTTCTTAATTGCTTTAAAACTTCTGCTTCTATAGACGCCCCTTCATCTCTCCAATAAGCCAGGTTTGCCTGTCCTTTTCCTTTTGTTTCAGCTTGTAACCTAATAGTAAAAGATAAAGCCTGGTCTAAGTCTGCTTGAACCTGTGCGTAAGATATTAGCCCTGCCTTATAGAGCTGCACATCATCATTAAGAACAGCAGCCATAGAATTATAACCTTCTTTAATATCTGAAACGCTTTTAGGGTCTTTCAATTTTATAAAATCTATAGGCAAGGAAGCAGCGACACTATCTAAAATCTGAGCTACCGTATTAAGTGTATTTCCTATAGGCGTGCCTCTTACATCATTTGAGGTTTGTTGTCCTAAAAGATTAAAAGTATCTGGCGTCTGTCCTGCATTAAATCTCTGCTGTATTGTTTGTTCCTGTCCTGGCTGTGGCTGTCCTGCTTGTTGTTGTGCCTGCTGAACTTCCTTAACCTTATTTGTAACATTACCCGCCCCGCCCTGAGAAGTCTTATATTCTTCTTTAGTGAGCTGAATTGGAGTAGTAGAACCTGTAGGAATAATCTCAACCCCGCCCCCGCTCTTAAAAGTAATCTGCTCTGCATTTGGGTCAGGAACAAAGTCAGGATTGCTAGTCGGGTAT
>JAHJMX010000058.1 GCA_018821175.1 Patescibacteria group bacterium | reverse complement strand
TTCAAATTTCGTTAAGTAAACCAGCTCTTTCTTTAACGTACTGAAGAAAGTTTCTGTTATTGCATTATCATTACAATTTCCTTTGCCGCTCATCGATTGTCTGAAGCCATAACGGCTTAATAAATATCTTCCTGAACTTGATGTATACTGACTTCCTCTATCTGAGTAGAATATTACTTCTGTTTGTGGTTTTCTTTTGCTTACTGCCATTGTTAAAGCCTTAACCACTAAATCTGATGTAGCTCTTTGACTTAATGACCAGCCAATGATCTCCCGGTTATAAACATCAAGCACTACTGCCAGATACATCCAGCCCTCATTCGTCCAGATGTATGTTATATCTGATGTCCATATCTGATTTTTTCTGTCAGCCTCAAACTTACCATTTAGCAGATTAGCACTTACCTGTGCCGAACCATCCTGTTTTGTCGTTACCTTAAATTTCTCCTGACTTGTCCAAATTAGTGCGACAAAAGATTCAAACGATTAAGGAACTGTAAAACGGTATTATTAATAGGGACTCTAAGAACAATTATTTGATTATTGAGTTTGTTTAGCAATTTAGCATCTGTAATTTTTCTGCATTCATCTAAGAAAAGCTTAATTGATACTTGAGTTTTTAGTTCGATATACTTTGATATAGCCAAAGCCATAAAACAAATAAGAATGTGCACCTTGACTGCTTCCTGCTTAAAATGAAAAATGGGACGAGCTCTTAAATCGTGTTTCGATATTCTGAAAGCTTGTTCAATTTTATAGAGTTGATGATAACGTTCTATGACAAGTTGATTACTGATAGTTTTTTCATCAAGATTAGTATAATAGCCTTTAATTCCCAGTAAAATGTTTGCCTTGCCAATCAGTTCTGTATTTAGTTTATTATTAGCTCCAATGGTTTTTATAAATTTGACTCTGCTTGCTTTCTTTTTATTCAGCAGAATATCCTCAGCTTTTTTGATTTGTTTTTCCATTTCAAATTTATCTTTATTAAATCGTTTTTTAGAAAAATCACAAATCAAATATCCGAGATCAGTTTTTAATCTGATATTAGACGAATCAGTTTTTGGCAATTGTTTGTCTATAGATTTAACAACATCGGTTTTAAGGTTACCCAAACGAGCGCCAACTATATAATCTATTTTCGCGGCTTTTAACTTTTCAATATTCTCAAGACTGATCATTGCAGCATCAGCAACTACAATTAAATTTTTTATCTTGTTCTTTTTCTTTATATCCTTTATAACGGGAATAAGTGTATGTCCCTCAAATGTATTGCCTGGGAAAACATCATAAGCAACGGGGAAGCCATCTTTGTTGACAACTAAACCTATAACTATCTGCGCTTGATTTGGTTTATTATCTTTTGAAAATCCTGTTTTTCTTAAATCATCTGCTTTGAATGTTTCGAAATACAATGTGGTTACATCGTAAAATATTATTGCAAAATCAAAACCAAATTCCTTCATTGCAAAGTCTATGGTTAACTCTTCAATTTTGTTTTTTAGTTTTAGAAAAGCTGAAAGATTCTCGTAAAGGCTTCCTCTTCTGTGCTTTATGCCAAAGTACGATTCTAACAGTTCAAGAGAACGTAATTTTGAAGTAGGTTCAATAATACGGATAGTAACTAAATCATTAAGAAGTTTATTTCCAAAACAAGTATAACCCAATCTTGCCTGAAGTTTATAGAAAACCTCGTAGAGAAATGTGTATTGATATCCAAGATATTGAATTTGTTCTAAAGGAAGGCTCTTTTCTTTCTTTGGAAACAGATCAAACTGTTTTGTTTGTTCAGCAATCCACTCTGATGCGCAATTGATGAGTAAATCAATTTCTTCTTTATTATCAGCAGAGCCGATATGTTTAACTACAACTCGCCTGCGGTTCTCATATTTAACTATTTGAACTGCTGTACTCTTTGAAGCAGTCTTAACCTTACGTATGTGAAATACCATAATTTATGGGGGGGGTAGACTCCTTAGTGCGACAAATCCTTCTTTTTACTCCCCTAAGTTATTGAAAAATAATAACTTAATTTCTGAGATTTTTCAACCGGACAAGTCAGGACAGAATTTGATAAAAGTGTAATCTCAAGGGGAAGGAGAAAAGCATTTGGGAAAACTGAAATATTTGTTTGCTCTTTAGAAGATCTAATTATTTATAAATTATTCGCAAAAAGAGAACAGGATATTGCTGATATCAAACATTTAGTAGAAAAAAACCTTAACTCATTGGATAAAAAATATTTAATTGAAACCGCAGAAAAATTCAAAGAGCTTGAGCGAGATGATATTCCCGAAAACCTCCAAAAACTATTTAATCAATAAATCCCTCAACGCTTCTTCCAAATTTTCACACTTAAATTTATATCCACTTG
>JAHJMX010000006.1 GCA_018821175.1 Patescibacteria group bacterium | reverse complement strand
CTCGACAACTTGCAGCAACCTACAACAGCGGTATCAGCATTAGGAACACAAACTCATAAGAATGTGCTGAATCTGCATGAGGACAAATCAGCCACGGAAAACATGAAGGCTATTAACAGTTTATTGATTGATTTCGAAAAACATAAACGTCCAATTCTTAACGCAATAAAAACTATTGAACCAGATTTTGGCATTGAAAATTTAGAGTATTTTATACAACAAGTAGGAGATATCGAGGCTTCGATAAAAAATTTGCGCGATACATTTAATAAAACTCAACAAATTTCAATATACGATTTACATGAAGCGCAATCAGCTATTATGGCTGCGGAATCTAATTTGATAATATTAAGCGGAGAAACTAATTCTATTAAAATCAGTTCTCTTCTTTTACAAATTCAAGACAAGGTGCTCAAATTCATGCGCACCACATATCTTGATAAAATAAAAGCAGATTAAACACGCCAATTCCCCTCAAACAGAAGCTTTACAAGACACAAAAGACAAAGTAAACTGCTTCAAGGTTAACGTATTAAATTAAGGAGAGGTACTCAAGTGGCTGAAGAGGCGGGTTTGCTAAACCTGTAGGGTGACTTTAGTTGCCGCGGGGGTTCGAATCCCCCCCTCTCCGCCAGTCAAAACATTAACGTTCTTGCGCTATGGATAATTCGCATACAATCGAGCACTTTGAAATACCGGTTGATGATATTAATCGTGCTCAAAATTTTTACAAAGGGCTTTTTGGATGGGAAATTAAAAGTGCGGGGCCTGATTTTGAAGAGTACTTACTAATAAACACTGGAGCAGGTAGCGTTGGTGGCGGAATGATGAAAAGGTCAAATGCAGACCAACAAATTCTCAATTATATTACTGTAGACAATATTGATGAATCTCTTGAGAAACTTGAAAAACTTGGAGGAAATATTTTAATGCCAAAAATGCCAGTTACAGGAATCGGGTGGAATGCAGTAGTCCAAGATACAGAAAATAATACTTTTGGCTTGTTCCAACGCGAAATCCCTTCTCCAAAATACGAAGGAGCAGAATAATTTTTAATATAAAATGACAGATCAAAATTCGGGGAATGAAAATATAAAACCAGATTTAAAAGAAACGCTTCATAAAAAAGAAGCCGCATTTCACGTTTTAAAAGACCATTTAAAAAGAAAAATTAAAGAAGAAAAAGGTGGAATTGCAGAAGAAAAGGAAGGCAAACTTGATGAGGCAACACAAAAATTGCAAGAAGATCTAGAGAAAATTGATAAAAACCATGAAAAAGCATTAGCAAAACTCAAACGTCAAGAAGCCAGCATTGACCGTCATTTTGGCAAACAAGAAAGAGATGCGAGGGAATATACAGAAAAAACACATCGTGACATAAACAAAGATGCTGAAAAAGCTTCCCAGGAGATAGAAGAAGAGCTTATGAAAGAAATTGAAGCGGCAAAAAAAGAGCTTATTTCAATCAAAAGAAGAGTTTATTCAACTCGAAGAAAAATAATTAACGCAATGCAATTTATTGGTGTTATTTATTTGTTTATTTTCTCGATTATTTTGATGAAAGACGTTGCAGTCCAGCTTAGCGGTAGCGCAATTAATACAATTACAAATGCTATCGACACTCCTGCAAGCGCATTTGGAGCTGGGTGGCTAGGGGCAATATTGGCACAATCTGCCTCTGTAATTGCGATTTTAAGCAATACTTTAGTTGGATCTGGAATTATTAATTTCGACACAGCATTTTATATTTTACTTGGGCTTACACTTGGGAACTCAGTCACCCCAATTCTCGCTTCTCTTGTTATTAAAAGCGAAAACCATTGGGATTTGAGACACGGATTTGAGCTCGGCCTTGCAAATGTTGTCTATGCATTTTTTCTAGTAATTATTATATTTCTAATACAGATAACAACCGGCTTGTTTACATATACAGGAACAGCCGTAAATGATTTTGCGACTGGAATCCCTGTTCTAAGCCATATCCCAAGCTTACTCGATGTTATAACAGATCCTATCAAAAACACTTTTCACATATATGAATGGCCGACAGCTATCGTTTTTGTCCTTGCCATTTTCCTTCTAATTTTCAGTTTGCAAAGAGTTGGAAAAAGCATGTTTATTTTTATGGGAGGAAAACGCCACACTAGGGCAATTATGCAAAAATATTTGAATACGTACTGGAAAGCCTTTCTAATAGGGCTTGCTTTGACGATGGTTATCCCAAGTGCGTCTCTGCTCGTAACATTGATGGTTCCACTTGCAATAACTCGGATTATTACGCTTAGACAAGCTATTCCTTATATGATTGGTACAAATGTTGGAACATTTATTGACGTGTTGCTAGCATCATTCGCAAACGCCCAGCCTTTTGCAATCGCCGGTGGAGTTGTGCTGACTTTGATGTCTGCATTTGGAATTTTATTTATATTTAAAAACTTTGGAAGCAATTTAGTATATAGAGTTACGCGACATATAAGTTTACATTTAATGCATATGAAAAAGCGTAATATTGTTATATTTTTAGTTGGATTTATACTTGCTCCAACAACAATCTTGGTAATTTTTTAATTAATTGAAACATAAAAATTATGGACAAAATAGAGATTAAAAGGGATCAAAAATGGAAAGAGAAGGTAGGAGAGGATATTGTTAAAGTTTTATATGCCTCAAGTACTGAAATCCGTGCTATTGATATAAATGGAAGTGATAGCGGTACAGAAATGAAAATGAAACCATACGATTTTTTAAAAAAATATAAACCCCTCAATGGAAATGCTTGGTAAAACCCCACACATACAGAAAATGAAGAAAATTTTAGTGCTTGGGTCTGGAGCACTCAAGATTGGTGAAGCTGGAGAATTTGATTACTCAGGATCTCAAGCAATCAAGGCAATGCGAGAAGAAAAAATTAAAACTGTTTTGGTTAATCCAAACATTGCAACAAATCAAACAAGCAAAGGGCTTGCAGATAAGGTCTATTTTTTGCCTGTTAACGCACATTTTGTAGAAAGAGTAATCCAAAAAGAAAAACCAGATGGGATTTTGCTCGCATTTGGAGGGCAAACTGCACTTAATTGCGGAATTGAACTTTTTGAAAAAGGGATTTTGAAAAAACATAAAGTTAAAGTGCTTGGTACTCCAGTTGAAACTATTCAAAAAACTGAGGACCGGGAGCTATTTAACAAGGAATTAAATAAAATTGAAGTTAAGGTGCCAAAAAGTTTTGCGTGTACAAACAAGGAAGAAGCGCTAAAGGCTGCGCTAAAAATTGGATTCCCTGTGATTATCCGTGCAGCTTTTACGTTGGGAGGCCGTGGGAGTGGATTTGCAGATAATGCTCGTGATCTTAAAACTATGGCAAATAAAGCATTTGCCTACAGCCCGCAAATTCTTGTTGAAGAAAACTTAAAAGGATGGAAAGAAGTCGAATATGAGGTTGTTCGCGATAAAAACAACAACTGCATAACTGTATGTAATATGGAGAATTTCGATCCACTCGGAATTCATACTGGAGAAAGTATCGTTGTTGCGCCTTCACAAACATTAACAAACAGCGAATATCATAAATTACGCGAAATCTCGATCAAAACAATTAGACATTTAGGGATTATAGGTGAATGTAATATACAATTTGCACTTGATCCAAAATCAGAGGATTATCGTGTAATTGAAGTCAACGCTAGGCTTTCGAGGTCTTCAGCTTTAGCTTCAAAAGCAACTGGATATCCTCTTGCCCACGTTGCTGCAAAATTAGCACTTGGATATACTTTGCCAGATTTAAAAAATTCTGTAACCGGTAAAACAACTGCATGTTTTGAGCCAGCGCTTGATTATTTAGCTTTGAAAATTCCTCGATGGGACTTAGAAAAATTCCAACAAGTTGCACAAGAAATTACAACCGAAATGAAATCTGTAGGTGAAATTATGGCTTTAGGACGAAGTTTCGAAGAGGTTTTGCAAAAAGGATTACGCATGCTGCAAGTTGGAATGCATGGATTCACGGCCAACAAAAAATTTGAGTTAAAGAAAAAATCTTTGGCCAAAGAAATTTCACAACCAACCCCTAAACGAATTTTAGCTATTGCTGAGGCTCTTAAACTTGGATGGACAACCGCAAAAATTAATAAACTTTCAGGAATCGACATTTGGTTTTTGGAAAAACTAAAGCACATTATTGAAATTGAAAATAAACTCGCAGCTGAATCAATAAAAACCAAAACAATTTCGCCAGAATTACTACGCGAAACTAAAAAACAAGGATTCTCAGACAAACAAATCGCAACAATCGTGAAATCAGAGGAAATGAAAATACGTGCTTTAAGAAAAAAACATGGAATCGTTCCGGTTATAAAACAAATTGACACTTTGGCTGCAGAATATCCAGCAAATACAAATTATTTATATCTCACATATCACGGGACCAGCGACGATGTAACATTCAGTAAAAATAAGAAAATTATCGTACTTGGATCAGGATCATATAGCATTGGTTCATCAGTAGAATTTGACTGGAGCTGCGTCACTGCACTCGATACCGTAGGAAAAGAGGGTTATGAGACAATTATGATTAATTACAATCCGGAAACGGTTTCGACTGATTATGATATTTCCGACAAATTATATTTTGACGAACTTTCGGTTGAACGAGTTTTGGATATTTATGAAAAGGAAAACCCACATGGAGTTATTTTGTCTACAGGGGGTCAAATCCCAAATAATATTGCATTAAAGCTGAATGATAATGGCGTAAAAATACTTGGAACTGATCCAAAAAATATTGATCGTGCTGAAAATCGCCATAAGTTCTCTGCAATGCTTGATAAAGCTGGGATCGATCAACCAAAGTGGAAAGAACTTACAAAACTTTCAGATGCAACAAAATTTGCAGATACTGTAGAGTACCCTGTCCTTGTAAGGCCATCATATGTCCTTTCTGGTGCTGCAATGAAGGTTGCACACAATGAAGAGACTTTGAAAGATTTCTTGAAAAATGCGACTGAAGTTTCTCCGGACGCACCCGTTGTAATTAGTAAATTTGAAAAAGGAGCCAAGGAAATTGAGATTGACGCTGTTGCATACAAAGGACGAATCGTAATCTGGGCAATCTCAGAGCACGTAGAACACGCAGGTGTACACAGTGGTGATGCAACTATCGTTCTACCACCGCAAAAGCTTTATTTCGAAACTATGAGACGAATTAAGGGTATTGCGAAGAAGGTGGCGAGCGAGCTGGACATTTCAGGTCCGTTTAATATGCAGTTTTTGGCGAAGGGAAATGAGATAAAGGTAATTGAGTGTAATTTGCGAGCGAGCCGTTCGTTTCCATTTGCTTCAAAAGTAACTGGGTACAATTTTATTGAAATTGCTACAAAAGCAATGCTTGATAAAAAGGATGACCCCGCGCTAAATAAAACAGATTATCAAACTTTAGACTTAGATCATGTTGGAGTTAAAGCTCCTCAATTCTCGTTCTCAAGGCTTAAAGGAGCCGATCCGGTACTTGGTGTAGAAATGGCATCAACCGGAGAAGTGGCTTGTTTCGGTACCGATTTATATGAAGCTTTCTTAAAATCTATGATTTCAGTTGGCTTCGAAATACCAAAGAAAAATATTTTATTAAGCATAGGAAGGGTTGAAGACAAAGTAGATTTCTTAGCGTCAGCCAAGAAACTTGAACAACTTGGATACAAGCTTTATGCAACTTCAGGGACTTCAGATTTCTTAAAAGAAAATGGTGTCAAAAGCTCTAAATTATACAAAGTTAGCAGTAAAAGATCGCCAAACATCATGAATTATTTGATAAATAAAAAGCTCGATTTAGTTATTGATATTCCAAAAAGTTATACACATCAAGAAATTACTGACGGCTATAAAATCCGCCGTCATGCAATCGATATGAATGTATCGCTAATCACAAATATTCAAGTCGCAAAAATGATTGTAACATCACTCGAAAAATACAATCTCGATACGCTAGAAATCAAGGCTTGGGATGAATATGTCCAATAAAAATTTATTTCTCATGTCTTAATGCATGCATAACTGCAATTGCGGCAGTAGCTCCATCTCCACCCGAAGAAATAACTTGTTTGACTGCATTCAATCGTATATCTCCAGCTGCGTAAACTCTAGGATGTGAGGCTTTCATGTTGATATCTGTAATAATTTGTCCGCGCTCAAGCTCAACTTTTCCCTCCATCAGCTCCGAATTCGGTGTATATCCCACAAATACAAAAACTCCTTCTACGGCTTTTTCGTATTCTTCGTTGGTTTTGTTGTTAAATAAAAGAACCCGATCAACTTTCCCTTCATTTCCACGGATTTCTTTAACTTCATGATTCATTAAAAATTCAATTTTTTCGTTATTTTTTGCAACTGTTTGTAAAAAAGCCTCTGCAGTAAATTCGTCCCGTCTATGTGCAATGGTCACTTTGGTTGCGTATTTTGTAAGAGCAATCCCTTCATCCAAAGCTGAATTCCCCCCTCCAAAAACAATACATTCTTTATCTCGAAAAAAAGCTCCATCACAAGTTGCGCAATATGAAACTCCTTTCCCGGCAAATTCTGCTTCACCAGGAACTCCTAATTTACGAGGATTTGACCCAGTCGCAAAAATTAAATATTTCGTTTTATATGTATCATTTTGAGTTTTTACTTCAACGTAATCCTCAAATAAATTTATTTCCGTAGCTCCTTCATACTTAATTGGTAAACCAAATTTTTGTGCATGCTGCATAATTTTTGTCCCAAGTTCAAAACCTTCAATATGTTCAATCCCAGGATAATTTTCAATGCTGTCTGTCGAAAGCATTTGTCCTCCAGGTGCATTTTTTTCGAATAAAACTACATTAATTTGACCACGAGCTGCATAGAGTCCTGCTGTCATACCAGCAACACCTCCACCCAAAATAATCAGATCGTACATTTCCATATATCAAGTTGTTAAAATAATTCAGCATAAAGCGTGGTACATTTTACAAGGCTTAACCGCTGCATACAATACCTGGATTGGGAGCTCTAATTAATGGCAGGGGTAGGCTGATTTATAGAACTTGTATACCCACCGGGTAATCATGTCAGCGCTATTCTCCGTGTATAAAAATTTCGATCAAAGAACCGTTTTTTGAAAAATCCGTCTACCCCTTGATTACCCACATGTTTATCCACATACAAGTTTCCGCCTCACGGCAGTGCATTAAGCTTGTTATATAATGTCGTGATTGATTTCCATTTATATAGATTGATCAATTTGAAAAAAATCTATGAATTCTCTCGAAAAAAACTCGTTTTTATGAGAAAATAATCGATGTAACAATATAAATAAAAGCGTTATCATTCAAAATGGAAGAATTAGTTTTGCAATTTAGTATAGTAATTATCGTAACCGCAATCTTAAGTATTGTGCTTGAAATAACCAAGCAGCCAATTTTGATAGCGTTTATTTTTTCGGGAATTTTAATTGGACCACAAGGACTTGGCCTCATTACGAATAGTTTGTTTTTTGAAGCAATTGGTGAAATTGGAATTGTGTTGCTACTTTATTTAATTGGACTTGAGCTTAAAGCCAAGCTTTTTTCGGGAACTTTTGGAAAAGGAGTTGTAATTGCTAGTCTTGCCAGTCTGGTTATTTTTGGATTTGGAATGGGGATCGGATTCGCAACAGACCTTGCATTAACAGAATCTTTTTATTTGGCTATGGCGCTTGTATTTAGTAGTACGGTGGTTGTAATGAAATTACTAAACGAAGAAGAAGATTCAAACCCATATGTGCGAAATTATTTAATCGCAGCGCTAGTAACTCAAGATGTTATTGCCATTATTTTATTATTATTTATTTCGAGCTCAATGTCCGGAGGAGCACTAGGAGCATTTGAAGGAATACGCTTTTTAGCAGAAGGAATTTCCCTTTTCTTCCTTGCGTATATTTTGCAAAGATATTTACTAAAAAATGTTGCTAAGAAAATTTTCCATAAACCAGACATCATGTTCTTAATGGGGCTTGCATGGTGTTTCATATTTGCCGAGCTTGCTGAATACTTAGAGTTCTCCCGCGAAATTGGGGCATTTATTGCAGGTATTTCTTTAACATTTTTGCCTGATTACAAACTAAAAATTATCACTGAAAAATCAGAAACGATTCGAGATTTCTTTATGATTCTGTTTTTCTTTGTGCTTGGGGCTCATCTCGAATTTGAACATCTTAGTGAATTTTCAGCATTAATTATAATTGGTGTTTTGTTTGCAGTAATTCTTAAACCAATTATTTTCAATTTATTATTCAAAATTTTTAAGGCAGTCCCAAATGAAAGTTTTGAAATTAGCACTAGGCTTGGACAGCTTAGCGAGTTCTCAATTGTCGTAGTCTTGCTAGGGGCATCTAGCGGTCATATTTCAATGGATTTCGCTATGGCGATCCAAGTAATCATGTTCATTTCAATTGTCATTTCGACATATTTTGTTCAATATATCCCATTCGGGAAAATCAGTGCAGCATCAAAAACAGCAAAAAAATAATTAGCTACAAAATTTTATTTAACTTTTGCTGATGGACTGTTTTTTGGCGTTTTTTTAAATAAGAATTTTTTAAAGTAAATCATAGCATCTTTCACATGTATCCTCATTGTTTTTCGCTTAAAAAAATCCAGAATTCCTCCTTCAGACAAACGTGATTCATTATGACGCGCTTTGGCTTGCGCAACATAATGGACTTCAAAACCTTTAACCCAAGCATCCCAACAAATTTCTATGTCAGACATAAAAAGAAAATAGGCTTCGTTATTTGGACCAACTGCATCCCAACATTTACGAGTCAAAACCTGAAAGGCTCCAGTTACCCAATCAACTGCTTCGTTTTTTTCAGAATCTTTTTTCCACATTAAATATTTGCTCATCCGCCCGCGAAATCTTTTACGTAAAAACGGAACCCGTTTAATAAAAAGATCCAAAGGGCGAGGAAAAACTCGATAATTATCCTGGATTTGATCATTTGGATAAATAAGCTGTGGAGCAACAATACCAATATTTTGGTTTGCCTCCATATAATCATGCAAAACTCGCAGAGTATTTTTGCGAATTTCAATATCTGGATTAACAATCGCAATATATTTTGAATTTAAATATTTAATTCCAAAATTATTTCCTTGCGGGAAACCTTTGTTCGGAATGTCAAAAAATCGCACATTCAAGCCATCATAATCCGATTTTTGAATTTTATCATTGGCATTATGACCACCATTGTTTACTACCACGATTTCAGTTTTTTCTGGCATATCAGCAACTTGCATTGCACGCAAATTCGCCGCAACATCTAGCGGGGTATTGTAATGTAAAATTACGATTCCAAGTTCATATAATTCTTTTGTATCCATGGCTGGATTTTATCATTTTAATAGGTAAGATTCCATTTGTTTTGGCTTAATTTTGGTCACACTTTTTTTAACTTTTAATTTAAAAACCTTGAAAAGTTCCATGGAAACTTTTGGTTTTGTAAAAAGATAATAGAAAAATTTTACGCTTTCATAAATCAGCGTATTCCATTTAGTCCCAATACTAAACCCTTTACTGAAATTGTTTTTCAACATTAATAAATGATTCCGATAACTTAATTTAGCTAAAAAATCGGATTTTTTCTGACCTTGCCCAAGAGTTCTATCATGATAACCTAAAACATTAGGCAACATATGAATCTTTAAACCAAGCCAACGCAATCTATAGGAAAGATCTATGTCTTCTTTGTACATAAAAATCCCCTCATCAAAAAGCGTATAAGGTGTGCCATGTAATTGCTGTATAGCATCTCGCCGAATAAAAAATGCTGCCCCAGAAATCCCAAAAATATTATTTAATGTATCATCATATTGCCCTTTATCTTCTTTATTCTGCCCTCGATCCCAAAACTTGTGTGCTCTATTTCCAACAATCCCAAGCGTATCAATGATGTTGGTCTTGGAATTTTTATCAATATCCCAATGGTAAAGTTTCGAGCTAAGCATTGTAACCTCAGGATTTTCATCTAAGTATTTAACGCATGCCTTATACCCTTCTTCTTCAAGATAAATATCTGGATTCAAGCAAAAGAAATAATCAGACTTTGGTGCGTTTTCAAGAATAAAATTATGCCCTCTACCAAAACCTATATTACAATCTGGATGTCGGATAAAATCAAATTGTGGATACTCCTTTTCAATAAAATTTTTGATTTCATCATTACATGCATTATCGATGATAATAACATGTGTATCAGGCAATTTTGCAATAATTGGAAATGTCCTTTCAAGATAATGTTTATCATTGTATGAAATAATTCCAATTACAGTTTTAACTTTTTGCATAACGCAAATTTGTTTTTAAAAAGTCTCTCTTTCAATATACTGAAAAATTTCATTAAACAAAATCTCGCCATCAACAAATTTTTTGACTGCAATATCATTAGCTTGATTAAGTTTTTTAATAGTTGATGGGCCTTGATGTAAAGCTTTATATGCAAAATCAATCGATGGAAAATTTTTAATATTTGGTTTATAAAATTCCAATTTTTTGTCCACTAAATCAACTCGAGGCAATTTATTGTCTTTAATATCGGGGTAATACAAAGCGTATGCAATTGGAATCCTCATATCTGGATAACCAAAATGTGTGATCATATTTCCATCTTTAAACTGAACCATTGAATGCACAATACTTTGTGGATGGATCAAAACTTCGATTTGCTCAGCATTAAGTCCAAAAAGGTATTTCGCTTCGATAATTTCAAGCGCTTTATTCATCAAAGTTGCACTATCGATTGTAATTTTCTTCCCCATGTTCCAAGTTGGATGACTAAGTGCAACTTCAACAGTCACATTCTCAAGCTCCTCAGCAGTTTTATCGCGACAAGCTCCGCCTGAACAAGTTAAAATTATTTTCTCAATATCGTCTTTGTCATGACCTTGCATACATTGAAAAATTGCAGAATGTTCAGAATCAACAGGAATAAATTCTGTATCATATTCATGAATCAACTTCATAATCTCTTCGCCATTTTCAACAATCATTTCTTTGTTAGCCATTGCAATTTTTTTACCAGCTTTAATTGCGTCAATCAATGCTGGCAAAAAATCCGTCCCACGGCACCCAATAAAAACTATATCTGTTTCTTTTGAGTTAACCATCTTGCGGACTTCTTCCAAATCGCATGTCCCCCCAAATTTCGGGGTAAATTCCTCTATCTGACTATTCAAAAGTTCTTGATTTTGATGAGCGCTAAGTCCGACAACCTCAAAATCATTTGGATTATCTCTAATAACATCCAAGGCTTGACGCCCAACAGATCCTGTCGAACCAATAATTACAATTTTTTTATTTAAAATCATTTTGAATTAATTTAATCAACTCATCTACGAGATCGCCCTCTGGCACAACGGCAATTGGCTTCCCTTTGCGATACAAAGCTCCCTGCTTCATCCCGCCAGCAATTCCATAATCAGCCTCTTGCGACTCCCCAGGCCCATTCACAGCACAGCCCATTACAACAATTTTGATTGGTTGCTTAATATGTGCCGTTCGCCTAATAACTTCATTTGTTAATTCTTCTACATTGATTTCTGTACGAGCGCAAGTTGGGCAAGACAAAATTATCGGCTCTTTTGTGTATAAATGAAGTGCTTTCAAAATATCTTTAGCAACTTGAACTTCAACAACGGGGTCAGCTGTAAGGGAAATACGCATCGTATCTCCAATCCCATCCTGAAGCAAAGTCCCAACCCCAATCGCATTTCGCACACTCCCTGTCCGTTCAATCCCAGCTTCTGTTACGCCAATATGAATCGGGTAATCACATCCGTTTTTTACAAGAAGTCTATTGGCTTCAATGAAATCTAAAACATCAGTAGTTTTAATTGAAACAACAATTTTTTCAAATCCATTTTTTTCGAAAAATTCAATACTACGTTTTGCTGAAACAGCAAGGGCTTCGGGAGTTGGATGTCTATATTCGTTCAAAATTTCTTTTTACAAAGATCCAGCGTTTACGCCAATACGTATTGCAATATCTGCTTTTTTTGCAGCTTCAATAATTTCAATTAATTTTGCTTCTGATCCTATATTCCCAGGATTAATACGGATTTTGTCAGCTCCATTTTCAATCGCCAAAAGAGCAAGCCGATGATCAAAATGGATGTCGGCAACTAGCGGAATATGAATCTGTTCTATAATTTTTGGCAACGCCAAAGCTGACTGTACATTTGGAATACCCACCCGCACTATATCGCATTTTTCAGCTTCTAAAGCATGTATTTGACTAACCGTTTGCTCAACATCAATGGTTTTTGTATTGCACATAGACTGAATTGTAATTGGATTTGCTCCTCCAATCGCAATTTTTTTTTTATTTTTTCCAATAACCACTTCTCTAGTTTGCCTACTTTTTATCATGTTTATGACATTTAAAGTCTGTACAAATACTGGAAGTGATTGTAGCATTACATAAAAAGAGGAGTCAAAGGTTTTAAAGAATGTTTATACTACACAAATTCCACTTGACAAACATGGTATGTAGTTTTAGAATTGCATCCTTGATTTTTATTAATATACTATTAAAACAATCATGAAAGGACTGGGAGAAAAAGGGGAAGGGACAACAATAAATAGCGGTACAAATAACCAACTCCAAGATACAAATGGGGATAATTTGCGAAATGGGACTCCAGTCACTCCGTTTCTAGAAGATCTTAATTCTGGAGAAAAGCGACTTGTGACAACCACCGTTCATGCAACAAAAACAAATATACAGCGACTTCTAGGTGATTTTGACGAAATTGCTCAAGGATGGAGAACCCGTATTGCTGAAATAAAACAAGAATCTGATAAAACAGATTGTTTGTTTTCTGCAGCACAAAATCAATCTTCTTCTGAAATTACAAACGCAATTAATAGCTTGTTACAAACAATTTCTACAATATTTGAGTCTAATATACAGGATGATAGCGCAATTGAGCAGATCTCTTTTTTGTTTAAGAAAATTCTTGATTTTAGTCAGCTCTCTAAACAAGAAAAGTCGGTTGATACAGTTCAAATTATCTCAAAAATCATAGATATTCTTCTTGCTTCGTATGATGGCAAACAAACTGTACATAATTTACAAAGTTATGTACGAGAAGTTTTCATGGAATCAATTAATCTAGAAACTGCACATCCCGCTGGGGCAAATGAAGACAAAGAAATGCAAAACAAGTTATTATCAAAAAGTGCTTTTTTAGCAAAAATTGATATATATACGGAACGCTTGGTTCAGTGGATCCCGTCTAAACAATGGCGTTTAGATAAAATTGAGCAGCTAGAAAAAGAACAAAAAATTATGAAACAAATGTTGTTTTCGCTTTTTATGCTTGATCCTAGATTCATGGAAAATGAAACTTTCCTACTAGAAACAATGAATACGCTTTTCGACAATATAATTCAATCACAAGATGCTGAAGATTTTATCGCGCGATCCCAGGAAATAATTAAAAAAAAGGATGAACGAGAACATATAAATTTATCTAAAATAGTTTCAACAAAAGATTTGATTAAGGAAATAAGAAACCGAAATATTGTCTGCCCAAAAATTGTTGCGTCTTTAAAAAGTGGCTTTTTAGACCCAACTCTAGCCTATTACCAAGGAGACCTTTGGTCGTCTGTATGTGAAAGTCCAAACTATACATCGTTACGTGATGGCTTAAAAATTCTTGATTCTAGCATGGACGGTATTCTAGAAATTATAACAACCAAAAAAAATTCACATATAGACTTGGTTGATCTTGGTATTGGAAATGGACAAAAAGCCTACGCAGTAATCAAAAAAATGATAGAAGCTGGACACCAAGTTTCCTTCCGTGGTGTTGACAGTAGTGATGAGGTTTTAATTGACGGAATGAGTAAAATTGCTCAAAAAATAATTGAAAACGACATCTTGCCTTACACTAACTCCCCAGAACTCAAGGAAGACAACCCATGGTATGACTTAATTAAGCTGATTGAAAAATATAACTTGTCATTTTCAACAAATACGCGATATTGGGTAAAAAAAGTTGATGAAATTTTACTAAATAGTATATCAAAAACGTGGACAGAAGACTGGTTAAGACATTGGCTTTCAAGCTGGCTAGAAAACGAGAGGATAACACTTGCAGAACCACACGCTGTTGTAGTTTCAAGGATAATGCTACAAGAAAAGGAAAAATTTGTGACTGCTATGGATACCCACAAAAAACAAATTGAAATACCAGTGAAATACCCCCCTGAGTTATTCAAGCACGTAATTACAAGAATGCTAGGCCTTCATAAATCTGACCCGAAAGGACGAGAATTCATTTTTGAATTAGACAACAACACAAAATTGCCATTTCAATACAAGCTATCTGCAACAACGTTTGATGAATTAGAGCCTGGAGTTTTAAAGCAAACAGATTCCTTATTCTTATATTTAGGCTCAACAATCTGTAACACCTTCCCAGATTCAAAAGAAATAGCAAATCTAAAGCGAATTTTAAAAACACCACAAACGCCAAAACATTTAATGAATAAATCTATTGATTCTTTAGAAGAGGAAAAAGAATTAAGATCTCCGTATGGATTAATTAGTTTTCAAATAAGCAACTATTCAATAAATGACCCTAGATTTGAAGCAGAAAAAGCAGAT
>JAHJMX010000057.1 GCA_018821175.1 Patescibacteria group bacterium | reverse complement strand
GCTTGCAGATTTGATGATGGCAGCTGGAAAAGATGTAGAGGCTTCGATTTGTAGGCTTGCTCAGATGTCGCGTGCGGTTGGAATTCACCTTGTAATTGCAACTCAAAGACCTTCTGTTGATGTTATTACTGGGTTGATTAAGGCTAATATTCCTTCACGTATTGCTTTTGCGGTTAGTTCTTCAATTGATTCGAGAACGATTTTGGATGGTGGTGGAGCTGAAGATCTTCTTGGAAAAGGAGATATGTTGTACTTGCCAAGTGGCATGAATAAGCCAATTCGTATCCAAGGTATTTACATTACGAGTTCAGAAATTGAGCGTGTTACAAACAGGGTTAAACTTACTTATACGCCAGATTACAATGAAGATATTATTTCGGATCGTGTTGCCGGACAAAGCATTCAAGGCATTCCGAGTAGTCAAAATGGGGTTGATGAGGATGCTCTTTATGAAGAAGCTGTTAAGATAATTAAAGAAAGCAATAAGGCGTCAGCATCACTTCTTCAACGTCGGTTAAAAGTGGGATATGCAAGAGCAGCGCGTATACTTGATTTACTTGAAGAAAACGCTATGATTGGTCCTTCGAATGGAGCTAAACCGCGCGAAATATATATTGATTAATAATTAAAGTAGGATTATGTCTCATATTCTTGTTACTGGTGGAGCCGGGTATATTGGATCTCATGTTGTAAAATTGCTTCTTGAGAAAGGATACAAGGTTTCTGTTTTGGATAGTTTAATCAATGGTCATATTGAGGTTGTGCCGGAAGAGGTAAATTTTTATCAAATTGATCTTGCTGATAAGGAAGGACTTGATGCGATTTTTGAAAAAAATACTTTTGATGCTGTGATGCATTTTGCTGCTTTTATTGAAGCTGGAATTTCGATGAATGAGCCTGGTAAATTTTTTACAAATAATTGTTCGAATGGGATTAATTTGCTTGAAGTGATGATGAAATATGATGTTTCGAAACTGATTTTTTCTTCAACTGCTGCGCTTTATGGGGATCCTATACAGACTCCAATTAAAGAGAATCATCCTTTGCAGCCTGTGAATCATTATGGAACTACTAAGTTGATTTTCGAGAAGATTCTTTCAATGTACAAAGAGACTTACAATCTTAAATATATTGCGTTGCGATATTTCAATGCGGCTGGGGCAGATCAAGGGGCTGAGATAGGGGAGGATCATGATCCTGAGACTCATTTGATTCCGTTAGTTCTGCAAACTGCACTTGGTAAGCGTGATGACATTAAGATTTTTGGAACAGATTATGATACAGAGGATGGGACTTGTGTCCGCGATTATATCCATGTGAGCGATCTTGCCGAAGCGCACCTGCTGGCGCTTGAGAACTTGCTTGAAGGAGGGCAGTCGGATCAGTTTAATTTGGGGAATGGGAAGGGATTCTCGGTGCGCGAGGTGATTGAAGCTGCTAAGAAAGTTACAGGCAAGGATATTAAGGTTGTTGAGGCTGGGCGGCGTGAAGGCGATCCGGCAATCTTGATTGCTGATTCAACTAAGATCAAAAATAAGCTCGGTTGGGATCCGAAATTCACGAGCATTGAGGATATAATAAAAACCGCCTGGGAATTTCATATGAAACATCCAGACGGTTTCAAAAAGTTATCTTCCGCAACATTTTTTGAACTTCTTTCCACTCCCACAAGGGCAGGGAATTAGCATAGGGATAACCCTGATGGTTTTAAGCATAGGGTTGACATTTTGCGGGGTTTGATGCATAATTGGCGCCTTTTGCAAATTTAAGGAAAAGTATGCATAAAGAAGTTTTAGAACAAGTCAGGTTGGCTTTGAGGGAGAGCAGGATTAATCCTGGTGGTGGTGGAAGGTACACGATTGAAGCTCAACAAGAAGAAAAATTACGTAAAAACATCCTTTATGTACGTGATGAGATTGGTATTTTAGGTATTTTTGATGATTTGGACCAAAAAAAACGGAATAAATTATCAACTTCTTTTTGGGAGAATTTTGAGAAGACAATGCGTAATGTTGAAAAAGGATTTTCGCGTGGAATTACAAAAGGCGAGGTAGATGCAGAGTGGAAAGGCGAAAAAGTAGATTTCTTTGATCAGTACAATATGGAGATGCTTTTAGTTGAATATCATGAGGCTGTTGCATTGGTACTGGATTGGCAACAATCTTTAATGCAATCTACTTTTTCATATGCAGCAAAGGTTATCGGAATTTGGGAACCAAATGCATTGGGTGATCTTTTTATAGATGAAAGAATACAGGAGATTTTAAATGAAGTTGATATTAGCATGGAATTGGATGAAATAAAAGAAATGTTTACAGGAGGACGTAAATTGCGTATTGCAGGTCATTCTACAAAAAATCCATTGGCGCAAATTCAAAAGATAGGAAATAATTTTCAAAATGTTTTAACAGATGAGAATATTCAAATTGCTTTAAAAGAAATCGGAATAGATATGGAAGTTGATGAAATAAGGTCAATGTTCACTAAAAGTAAAAGGATATATTTTTCAATTCAGAATGTGTCAAATCCATTAGATGGTGTGAGGCAAGTTGGAAATAATCTAAAAAATGTATTAACGGATGAAAATATTCAAAAAAAATTGAAGGAAATGGATGTTGATATGGAGATCGAGGAAATACAATCTATTTTTACAAATAGAAATAAGTTAGCTATCGCTATTGGTTATGGAAAAGATCCGCTAAAAGCTGTTCGACAAGTTGTAGATAACTTTAAAAATGTGTTAACGGATGAAAAGATTCAGAAAGTTTTGGAGTCTGTAGATATCCATATGGACTTGCAAGAAGTACGTGAAATTTTTTCTCAATACGTTCGGTTAGAGATGTCATTAAAAAATATTTTGAAGCCATTAGATGCAGTAAAACGAGTAGGAGATAATTTGCGTAATAAATTGACTGATCAAAATATACAAAAAGTTTTAAATGATGCAGGAGTGGATATGGAATTAGATGAAGTAAAGTCTGTGTTTACTGATGGAAGAAAAGCCAGACTTGCTATGGTTAATATTGCAAACCCGTTGAAAGCAGTTGTAAGAGTGGGAGATAATTTGAAAAATGTGTTAACTGATGAAAAAATACAAAAAGTCTTAGATGAAGAAGGTGCGCATATGAGTATTGATGAAATAAAAGAGGTTTTTAAAAGGTGGGTAAGACTATATTTTGCAGTAAATAAGAGTAATGATCCTTTGAATGGTGTCAAAATAGTTGCGCATAACATTAATACTTTACTTACAGATAAAAAAATCAAAAACACCTTTGATGAAGTAGGGGTGACTATGAGTCTTGATGAAATTAATAATATTTTCACGAAACCTGTAAGGGTAAGTTTTGCTGTTTTCAATTTCAATGATCCGCTTGATGGTGTGAGACGTGCTGGTATAAATTTTCAGAAAGTATTAACGGATGAAAATATTCATAAATTGTTACAAGAGGAAGGTGTAGAAATGAGTATTGATGAAGTTCGTACTATATTTACACAAAGAGTCAAACTGCATTTTGCAGTGCATAATATTTCACATCCTTTGGATGCTGCTCGTAGATTAGTGAATAATTTCAAAAATGTTTTAACGGACGAGAATATTCAAAAGGTATTGAGTGACTCTGATGTGTTTATGACTTTGGACGAAATTAGTGACTTGTTTACTGAAGGAGTGAAGTTGCACTTTGCAATCAAAAATATCAAAGATCCTTTTGATGGTATCAAGATGATGGGGGAGAATTTCAAAAGTATTTTAACAGATGAAAATATTCAAAAAACTTTCATTTCATTAGGAATAGAAATGACGCTATCTGATGTAAAAACAATGTTCCCAGAACGTACAAAGAAACATCTTGCATTGCACAATAGGACAAACCCTTTAGATGCTGCGGTTCAGGTTTGCAATAATTTACAAAATATTCTTACAGATGAAAATATTTATCAAGTATTAAAAGAGAAAGATATAGACATTAGCCTTGATGAAGTGAGGGAGATATTTACTCATAGTGTGAGACTTAGCTTTTCTGTATGGAATATATCAGATCCGATGCTAAGTGTAATGAAGTTTGCTCATAATGTTAAAAATATATTAACGGATCAAAATATCCATCGGCATTTGAATGAATCTGGTGTAAAGATAACAATGAACGAGGTTAAAGATATTTTTCATACAGGGAATAAGCTAGATATTGCACTTTCTAATTTAAATACTCCTTTAAGTACTATTAATAGAGTAATGTATAATCTGAAAAATGTATTAACAGATGAAAATATTTATAAGGCATTATTAGAAAATGATTTTGAGATTAGCCTGAAAGAGGTTAGTAGTATATTTACTCAAAGACGGAAGATATATATTGCAATTACTAATATTTCAGACCCTTTGGATTATGTTCAAAAACTCATTTATAATTTGAAAGATGTTTTGACATATGAAAATATTCAAAATGAATTGCAAAAAGCTGAAATAGAAATAGAAACGGAGGATCTTAAGGTGTTGCTTTCTAAGGGCAAAAAAATATATTTTGCAATGCGAAATTCATCTGATCCGTTGCCATCTGTTGTATGCGCAATGGACAACTTGCAAAATATTTTAACGGATGAAAATATTCAAAAGAAACTAAAAAGTGGAGGTATAGAAATGTCGTTAGAAGAGATACAGGCAGAGTTGAAACAATGGCAAAGATTTCGTTTTGCTTATGGCTATCAACAAGATCCACTTGATGCTTGTTTGAGGTATATTAAAGGAGAGATTGCTTGCAGCGTGTACTATGAAAAAGACAATGATAGTTGATTTTATGCCCTGTTCTATGCCCCATGGCATTTCTTGAATTTCTTTCCACTTCCACAAGGACAAGGATCATTTCTTCCAACGTCAGCATATGAAGGGCCAACATTTTGATTTTGGTTTGTGATTACAACACCAGAATTTGGATTTTGCCTATTTCCTTGATTGGCGTATTTATTCATCATTGCACGCATAATGTTTGATCCACCTTTTTCATGTCCTGATAAAACTTCTTTAATTGCCCCTTCATTTGTTTGAATATTTTCATCATGAGTAGCTTTAATGATGCGTACTGGTGCATGTCTTCCGGTATCAATTTTGAAGAGAGTACTTACTGTATTTGAATTTATATTGCCCATCAATTTATCGAAAGTCAGAAATGCTTCTTGTTTGTATTCGTTTAATGGGTCACGTTGTCCATACCCAGATAAAGAGACGCTTTCTCGCAAACTATTTAAATTATCGATATGTTCCATCCATAATGAATCGATTATATTTAGATATAAGCTTTTTTCAATTCTGCGCATTAGATCTTCATTTTGTAAGATTTCTTCACGTTCTTTGTACTCGTTAAAGAAATATTCTTTAATGAATTCAATTATATCTTCTTTGTTTGTAAAATTCTGGATATCCTCTATAACAAGGAGCTTTGAAGGATCTCTGTGAATTGAATTTACTGTTTCAATAATTTCTTTTAAGTTCCACAATTCATGATCTTTTTCGTAAGTATGTGTTAGAACTATATTTTCAATTTCTTGTTCAATTAGAATAATAATATCATTTTTCAAATTATCGGTTTCCAAAATTTCACGTCTTTTTTTGTAAATAATTGCGCGATGACGATTAATTACGTCATCATATTCAACTAGATGTTTTCTGACATCGAAATTCCGTCCCTCTACTTTCTTTTGTGCACTTTCAATTGATCTTGAAATTAATTTATTTTCAATTGGCATATCGTCTGGGATTTTCAAGAAGTCCATCATTTTCTGTACACGCTCACCTCCAAAAAGTCTCATCAACTCATCTTCCATTGATACATAAAACTGACTTGCTCCCGAATCTCCTTGTCTTCCACTACGTCCACGAAGCTGATTGTCTATACGGCGACTTTCATGTCTTTCAGTTCCAATAACATAAAGTCCACCAAGTTTTTTTACATCAGGTCCAAGTTTAATATCGGTACCACGACCAGCCATATTTGTTGCAATTGTGACTGCATTTTTCTGTCCTGCATCTTTTACAATTTCGGCTTCTTTCTCATGATGTTTAGCATTAAGCACGGTGTGGGGGACTCCGTGTAGTTTAAGCATTTTACTCATTATTTCAGATTTTTCCACAGAGATTGTCCCGATCAAAACTGGTTGTCCTTTTTCATGTAATTCCTTTGTTTTTTAGCAACTGCAACATATTTTGCCTTTTGGTTTTTGTAAATTGCATCCGGCATATCTTTTCTTACAACAGGCATGTTTGTTGGAATAACGATTGTATCAAGCCCATATATCTTCATAAATTCTTCAGCTTCGGTTTCTGCTGTTCCAGTCATTCCACTTAATTTTTTAAACAATCTGAAATAATTCTGGAATGTAATTGTTGCTAATGTTTTACTTTCTTTTTTGATTTCAACTCCTTCTTTTGCCTCGATTGCTTGGTGTAATCCTTCAGAATATCTGCGGCCTGGCATTAAACGCCCTGTGAATTCATCAATAATAACAACTTCCCCATCGCGAACCATATAATCTATATCCTTTTTGAAAATCGCTTTTGCTTTCAATGCTTGTTCGATGTGATGAACTTCCATAAAGCCAGCCTCTGTATAAATGTTCTCAACTCCAAGTAATTTTTCCATTTTTTTAATACCAACTTCAGATAAACTTGCTGCTCGAGATTTTTCATCAATATTGAAATCTTCATTTTCTGTTAAATATTCAACAAGTTGGCAATATCTTCCGTATTTTGATGTCGAGTCTCCAGCGGGCGCAGAAATAATCAAAGGGGTTCTGGCTTCATCAATCAAAATTGAATCTACCTCATCTACAATGGCGAAATTTAAGTTTTTTTGAACAACGTTTTCGAAAGTTGTAGTCATATTGTCACGCAAATAGTCGAATCCAAATTCATTATTTGTTCCATATGTTATGTCGCATGCATAAGCTGCTTTCTTTTCTGCAGGAGATTGGCCATGCGCAATAACGCCAACGCTAAGTCCTAAGAAATTATAAAGACCCCCCATCCATTCAGCATCACGATGAGCAAGATAATCATTTACGGTAACGAGAAAAGCTCCTTTGCCTGTTAATGCGTTTAAATAAGTCGGCATTGTACAAACAAGCGTTTTTCCCTCACCAGTTTTCATTTCGGCAATATTTCCTTGATGCATAACAATTCCACCAATAAGCTGAACGTCATATGGTACCATTTCCCAAACTTTTTCATCTCCACGCACATTCCACTTTCGACCAACCAATTTTTTACAAGCTGCTTTTACAAGGGCAAAAGCCTCTGGTAAAAGTTCATCTAAAGTTTCTCCTTCATTAATTCTTTTTCTAAATTCCTCAGTTTTTGCTGGAAAATCTTCATCGTTTTTTAAATTTGCAGAATACTGTTCTTCAAATTTATTAATTTTTTCAACAAGTGGTTTAAGTTTATTGATAGCTTTTTTATTCTGATCACCTAGAAGGTGTGAAATTATTTTTTGCAACATATAAATTAATTACTTTTAAGGACTTCTTATCCATTCTAGTAAAATAGGGATTTTTTGCAATGCTTAAACAAAATTTAAACGTCATTTGCATCTTTCCCGAATAATACTACGCCGAAAGTTTTTATAATGATTTTTATATCAAGCCAGATAGACCATTTCTCTATGTAATACGTATCTAGTTGAACTTCTTTTTCAAAATCAAGGCTGCTGCGTCCACTGACTTGAGCTAGTCCAGTGATTCCAGGCTTTAACGAAAGGACAAATTTATGATGATTTTTATATTTAGCAACTTCCTCTGGCAGATGTGGACGAGGTCCAACAAGACTCATTTCTCCTTTTAAAACATTCCACAAAGAGGGGAGTTCATCTAGGCTAGTTCGTCTAATAAATTTGCCCACACGTGTTACTCGAGGGTCGCTTTTTATCTTAACCATCGGCGATCCGTCACGCACGTTTTGGTCTGCAAGTTTAGTATATCTCATGTTGTGCGTATTCGGATACATTGAGCGAAACTTATAGAAATTAAACAGTTCACCTTTTTCTCCTACACGTTTAACAATGGATCCATCATCAAGATATTTGAAAATGACAGTCCCTTTTGAGTCTAATTTTATTGCAATTGCAATTATTAGAAATAGTGGAGAAAAAATAATTAAGCCAAATAATGCGCCTGTAATGTCGAATAAGCGTTTTAATATACGCCCCCATCCATCAAGTGGAGTTGGTTTGAGTGAAATTATTGGGATTCCAACAGCTGATTGTACTTCTATATTAGTTCTCTGAACTTGAATTAAATTTGGTACGAATTGGTATTTAATATGATTCTCGCGTGTAAAATCCAATATACTTGTTTCGTCAGTATTACTGATTTCTGCACTTGTTTGTATGATTTCTTCTACTTTTTCTTTTTTGATAATTTCTTCGAGTTTATCTATATCACCACAATATATTAAATGTTCTTTTTTATTTATTTGAATATTTTCTGAGATTTCTCTTGTTGATGATGTCCCAACTACTCCGACAATTTTAAAACTAACATCTTTCGCGAAGTGCTTAGCTAGTTCATTTGTAATCTTATTTGCTCCGATGAAAAGTAATTTTCTTTTTCCATAACCGGCTTTGAGGAATAAATATTGTAAAAGTCTAATTACGAGTCTGCCTGTTGTCATAGCAATACTTGAAAGTAGCCAGCCATATATAAGGATAAGACGTGAGAATGGATATTGTGGAGCTATAAAGAAATACGCAACGAAAAGCATCATCCAAGTTGCGTTTAATATTAAAACTTTGCCAATTTCTTTACTGGTTTTGGTAGAAGATTTCAGTGAATACATTCTATTAATAGCGAAAATTGTCATCAGGACAGCAGTTGCTATTAAAACAAACTTAAAATATTCCTCTATACTAATAAGGTTGCTTGGGTCGAATTCCACATTATAACTTGGAATTAAATTTGCATTGAGGCGTAGGTAATAAGCCCCAATTAAAGCAGCTAAAACTGTTACGAAATCTATGGGGATTCTAAGTATTCCAAATATAATTTCAGATTTTTTCATGAGTTGATGAGGTTTACTTTATGCTGATTCAAGGTTTCGTAAGCCGAATTCTGTTGTCCCGAAGGACCTGCGATCATCTATCTAGCTCATCGCTCGCGCGATGATTCATGCGGCGAGTAGAAATGGACTTTCGGAATAAAAGTTAATCCGCTTCTACCATCTCGCCTTGCACCGGATAGGGTTTACCACGCCACCTGATTACTCAGGGGCCCCTCGCTTAGCGAGGCTTTTCACCTTTCTCTGAGTATCTCGCGATATTCAGATAGTATAGTCTCTGTGGCACTATCCCTGCATCCTATGTTGCCATAAGAGCGACTGACGTTATCAGTTATCCTATTCCGTGGTGTTCGGACTTTCCTCCCAAACCATAAAGGTCAGGGCGATCACATACCACCTTAAATCAGCCCTGTTATTATAAGGTATTAGGGGTTTTTAGCAAGTTTAGGATAAATGTCCTTTTTTTGTATAATCAAAAAAAAAGGGGCGGCCCATTCGGGCCGCCCCTTTTGACTAGGACTTTAATTAATTTCTACAGCTCAGCTTGTTCTGCACTTTTTTTAAGTTTTTTGTATTCGTGCCTAAAAAATCGTACTGCATTTAAGCATTCTTGGGCTTTTGTGTTTTCTGGCTCAATTGTAAGAACTTTTTGAAATAGTGCTGATGCTTTGTCGAAGTTTTTGTTATTTAAATAACATACTCCCAAATCGCTTAAGATTAATGAATCGTCGGGGCTTAATGTCGCTGCGCGTTCTAGCAAAATAACTCCGCGATTTTTTTGTTTGTTGTGGTATAGCGACCATCCAAGACATCTCAAGATTTCAGGATGATTTGGTTCACATCGATCAGCAAATTCTAAATATTTTATAGATTTTGCGAAATCACTGATTGCTGAATATAAAAATCCAAGTAAATAATTCGCGTTAGCACTTCTTGTATCTAACTTTATAGCATTTACTAGAGCTTTTTTTGCTTTATCATATTCTCTTAAAGAAAGGTAATTGTCTCCAATTTCCTCATAAGCTTCTACGCAACTCAAATCTTCCATCAAGATTTTTTCACATGTCTTAACTGCGTCCATGTGCCTACCATCCTCTTTCATTTGTTGAGCTTCGCCAAACAAATAGCTAAAATCTTCATTCATTTTTGTTTTGGTTTTTTATTTTTTAAATCCAGAAATTATACAGGATTTTTTAGCTTAAATCAAGCGATCTAAGGTACTGCCTGACTTGCTTGTCAAGTCCCTTTCGTTTTAGGGCGAAGTCAATGGTAGCTTGAATTAATCCGAATTTGTTACCGGTATCATAACGTTTTCCTTCAAGTTCATAGCCGAATATTTTTTGTGTTTTGATAAATTCACGGAATCCATCTATTAATCTAATTTCTCCATCTGGTGATGCTTCAGCGTTTTCTAAAGCTCTTAATGCATCTGGAGTTAATATATATTTTCCAATAATTGCTAAGTTTGATGGGGCATCTTCTGGTTTTGGTTTTTCAACAAGACCTTGTAATTCGTGTAAACGCCCATCGCTATTTTTTGTTGAAACAACGCCGTAATTTTGAGTTTCGTCTTTTGGAACTTGAGTTAAACCAATTACTGGACTACCAGTTTTTTCATATACATTCATCAATTGCTTAAGTGCTGGGATTTCATTGTCCACAATATCGTCTCCAAACATTACTGCAAAAGGTTCATCTCCAATTAAATCTTTTGCGCAAAGGATTGCATGCCCGTCTCCTAGTGGCATTTGTTGTCTTACATATACGAATTTTGCTAAATTAGAAACTTTTCTAACCGTTTCTAGCAAATCCTGCTTATTTTTTTCAACTAATGTATGTTCAAGTTCAAAAGAATAATCAAAATGATCTTCAATTGCTCTTTTCCCACGTCCTGTGATGATAATAATTTCTTCGATTCCAGATGCTACTGCTTCTTCAACTAGATATTGGATAACTGGTTTATCGACAATTGGAAGCATTTCTTTTGGCTGTGCTTTTGTAGCAGGTAAAAATCTTGTTCCAAAGCCCGCAGCAGGAAAAATAGCTTTTCTAATCCTTTGTGTCATAATTTAAGTTTTAATTCTGATAATTTTTGAATGTACTTTCTCAACTTTTGGGATTTCGATTTTCAAAACACCATCTTTAAAATTTGCACTAATTTTATTAGTATTTACTGATGCTGGTAATACAATTGAACGCGAAAAATCTCCCCAGAAGCATTCTTGCGTGAAGTAATTTTCATCCGGAATATCTATATTTAAATTCCTTTTTCCTTTGATTGTTAGAACATCCTCGGTTACAGATACATTCATATCTTCAAGATTTACGCCAGCTATTGGCGCAAGGATGACAATGTCATCTTGAGTTTGATATACATCTAATGCAAGTTGTCCATCGGTACTTTCCCCGTCGTATTGATCTTGTGATAAGACCTTAGTATTTTTTGTAACCATAAAATAATTATTTATTTTGTACTTTTTATAGAGCTATCAGTTTTCTTAGGGACTTTAATCCCTTTAAAAAAAGCGGCAAATTCAGCACCAGTTAATGTTTCTTTTTTTATTAGAGTCTTTGAAATTTCATCAAGTAGATCACGATTTTTTGTTAAAATATCTGTAGCTTTTGCGTAAGCTATTTCAACAAACTTTTTTATTTCACTATCTATTTTTGTAGAAAGTGTTTCTGAATAATTTTTAACATGCCCAAAGTCGCGACCAAGGAATACTTCATGATTTTTCTCTCCAAGTACGATCGGTCCAAGGTCACTCATCCCGTATACTGTAACCATGTTTCGTGCGATATTTGTAGCTCTTTCCAAGTCGTTTGATGGTCCAGTCGACATTTCACCAAATACGATTTTTTCTGCAGCATATCCACCAAGTAAGCTAACAAGTTCATCTTGGAATTTACTTTTTTGGTATAAGTGTTTGTCTTCTTGAGGAAGGAACCAAGTTACACCAAGAGCCATTCCACGTGATATTATTGATAATTTATGTACAGGGTCGCAATTTGCAAGCATATGTCCCGTGATTGCATGTCCAACTTCATGATATGCGGTAATTTCCTTTTCTTTTTTAGAAAGGACTCGAGATTTTCGTTCTGGCCCCATCATTACTTTTTCGATAGAAGCTTCAAGTTCTTGCATTGAAATTGTTTTTTTCTCAAGTTTTGCTGCTAAAATCGCAGCTTCATTCATCAGGTTCTCTAAGTCAGCACCTGCAAAACCAGGGGTTTGTCTTGCGATTTTTTCTAGATCAATTGTTTTTACAAGTGGTTTCCCTCTACCATGAACTGCCAAGATTTCTGCTCTTGCATTTATATCTGGCATATCAACAACTATTCTTCTATAAAAACGTCCTGGTCTCAACAATGCAGGATCTAGTACATCTGGTCTGTTTGTTGCAGCCATTACAATAACGTTTGTATCTTTTTCAAAACCATCCATTTCTGTAAGAATTTGGTTTAAAGTTTGTTCTCTTTCATCATGTCCACCTCCAAGGCCAGCGCCTCTTTGGCGTCCTACAGCATCGATTTCATCGATAAAAATAATACAAGGAGCGTTACGTTTTGCTTTTTTAAAAAGATCACGTACACGGCTGGCACCAACACCAACAAACATTTCCACAAATTCAGATCCTGAAATGTTAAAGAATGGGACTTTTGCTTCTCCTGCAACAGCTCGAGCTAATAATGTTTTACCAGTTCCAGGGGCTCCTACTAGCAGTACACCTTTAGGAATTTTTGCTCCCATTTGAGTGTATTTGGTTGGAGTTTTGAGAAAATCTACGATTTCAATTAATTCATCTTTTGCTTCTTTTGCACCTGCTACATCTTTAAATGTGGTTTTGTGTTTTTCTTGATCGCTTAGTCTTGCCTTACTTTTACCAAACGACATTGCTTGATTGTTGCTGCTTTGCGCTTGTCTCATCATGAATACAAAAAATCCGATGATAAGTAGAAATGGAATAAAACTAATTAATAAATTCATCCACCATTCTTCTCCATCAGTAGATATTATTTCTGTTTCTATATTGTTTTTTATGGTGCTTGGAATATTTATCATAATATCCCTTAAAGTCTCACTTTTTTCCTTGAAGGCATATTCTTTACTGTCATCAATCAATGTTATATCTAAGCGATCATTTTTAACTTCGATTGATTTTACTTCTTCGTTTTGGACTTGTTCGATGAATTTATCAATCGTGATTTTTGTCGTTTCACTTCCGTTTGTATCAAAAACAATTACTCCGGCAGTTATTATCAAAGCTGCAATAATAAGGTAAAAGAAGCCATTCTTGTTCTTATTTTGCGGCAATTTTATTTGAGATTTCATAACAATCTTTAGGTAATTAAAACAAAGTATTTATAGTTTACCTTTTTTTGGCTCGTTTTCAAGGGATGCTAAGCTTTAACTTAAGAATTTTTTTAGTATTTTTTGTAATTTTATATTTTTCTGAAATTATATTTTTC
>JAHJMX010000138.1 GCA_018821175.1 Patescibacteria group bacterium | reverse complement strand
TGCCATTTTAAGAACTTCTCAGTCGTTTGTGAGAAAGCCGAAAAGGAAAGGAAATAAAGTATTGCCTGTATTAATAATTTCATTTTCAATACCAAGTTCTTTTGCTTTTTTGTATATTTCTTCAAAAAACCACCCATTTTTTCCAATCAAAACTAATTTATGAGGAATCTTTTCTTGCTTTTTTAATGCGTTGAATGCCTCGAATAAATTAGCAAGATTTTTACGTGGCTCAATAGTACCAAGATAACAAATATATGGTTTTGAAATCGCATGTTTTTTCAATATTTCATTTGTTTTTTCATTATCATTAATTTTATGAAATCTTTTATGTGCAGCAAATGGTGTTACAAAAATTCTTTCTTTTTCTATTCCTAAATGTTTAATAATGTCACTTTTTGTATACTCTGAATTTGTTAAAACAGCATCTGCATATTTTTTAATTCCTTTTGCTCTGAAATCAAAAAGAATTTTGTTTTTTTTGAGATGATACTCTGGGTATAGAACTGTAGTTAAATCGTGGATGAATGCAGTTGTTTTAGATTTTGTTGGTTGTTGGCAAATCTCCGATACTTGATACACATCACATTTATCGGTGATATTTTCGAGTAGTGGCCATCTAAACATCATCCACCAAGCTGTGATTAATCTTTGTGGAATTTTGTAAGCGTTCATTTGCACATTCTCGTATTTTTTTGCAAAATTCAACTGATTATATTTTTGATTATCTCGAAGATTGAATGCATATAAATTGTATGAATTTTTTTTATCTATTTCAAAAAGAGCTTCAAGCAAATTATATTGATATTGCCCAATCCCTGTCTTTGGCATACTGAGTGTCGTGATGTCGAATCCGATTTTCATGGTTTGCGATTGTAAGTGCGCGAATTTTTATATAAAATGCCTTTGTATTATTAAAAGATGACATGAATAGTTTATCAGAAGTTCAAAAGAAACGCATTTTTAATTTGCTAGAGAAAATATCTCATGATATTTCTATTTTCAAAAAAGCACAGGTTTTAAAAGGGAAAGAAGACAAATTAAGTCCGCTTCGTACTCGGCGGGTACTTTTGGATCGTTATCGTAGGTTCAAATCACCTCGGAAATTTTTCGGCGTATTAATTGATAGTATAAAAAACAAATTCTATTACGAAACAGAACATTTTGTTGGGGATGTTTTTGCACAACAGGAACAATTTAATAATCGTGTCATAGATTATTTGGAAGTTTTAGAAAAAGAATTGAAGGTTTTGAAAAAAGAGATATTCAAAAAAGATGCGAAAAACAAAAAGAGTCAAAATATTAAAAAGAGTAAAAAGAAATAATATATTTATTTCATAAGTTCATGCGCTTCCGGAAAGAAGTTTTTTTCTTCTGTTATTGATTGAATTGAATCGTTCACAACTTTCTTAAATTTTTCTTGGAATGCTTTTTTAGAATATTTCTTGCTACTTTCTTTCGCTTTCGATTGAATTTGTTTTAAAAGTTTTGGATTCTCAATTAATTCGAGAGTGTATTTCATTAATTTTTTTTCAGAATTGAACTTGAATCCATTAACTTTGTTTTCAACTATTTCTCTTTGTCCACCTCCATCAATTACAACAGGGGCACATCCATTTTGCATTGCTTCTACAGTTGTCATTCCAAAGTGTTCGATTAATTCAGGGTGTTTTTGTTCGTTTTGATTTAGCCCACACGCATGCCAAAAAACCTTTGCTTGCCCATAAAGTTTTTTCAATTCAGGATTCGACATGTTTATAACTATAACAATTTTATTTTTAGATTTTCGAGCGAGTGTTTTTACTTTTTCAAGATATGGATTTTTTACAGAACTCCCTCCAGCTAAAACTAAAGTCCAATTTTTCGTTGTTTCTGAATTTTTCCTGCACAATTCATCAAAAATTTCAATCATTTCAATTTGTTTTTTTGATCCACTTTCTTCAAATCTACTTACGGATAAAATTATATTTTCTTTCGTAATTTTATTTTTGTATTCCATGTCAACTGGGGGATATATAACTTCATCGCTTTCAAGTCCCCATCTTTTTTTGAGCCAAGAAGTTGTATATTTCGAGTTGGTTATAATTTTGTCGTATTTGTCTGTGTAGAAAAAACCTTTCTTTAAGCGATCTGGGAAATGGCAAATGAAAATAGATTTAACCGATAATGCATTTATATGTGGAACCATATTTACATTAATAAGTAAGTCATATTTCAAAATTTCATCTTCAACAGGAGCAAATGGATTTTTTTCTGCATTTTCGGCAAGTGTTGGATTTATTTTTTCATCATTTTTATT
>JAHJMX010000056.1 GCA_018821175.1 Patescibacteria group bacterium | reverse complement strand
TGTAAATACTTTGAATATCGACACCGCGAGAAGTAAGCAGGAAAAATATTTTTTCGCGTTTTTTTTGATCAGAAAGCTTAGAAATTAAACGTTCTTTTTTTTTAAGTATCGCATTTGCAATCTCGACTTCGTCAATTTCGGCCTCTTCAATCGTAGTATTAATTATTTCTTTTTTTATACCCTTTCTTTTTAATTCTAGCCTAAGCATTCTTCTCCCTCGCGGATTAAGCAAAACACGAGTTCTAATATAATCTTGAGCGAAGGAGAAGTCGTTAATATACTTAAGCTCTTTCAATCTATCGATCACCTGCTGTATTTCCTTCTCTGTACCTAATTCTTTGTTCTTTAATTTTATATAAATCCCGTACTCCGTATAACGACGTTTTGAGAGTAATCCTAGGGCGTATAAGAGAAGTTGTTGATAGCAAGTGTCCATAAAGATTTACTCTTGTTTGGCTTTCTCGATTGATACACGAACCTCTTTATCAATCGCCTGAGAAACCTTTTGATTAGCAAGTAAGAAATTTTTAACGTTTTCTCGCCCTTGCCCAAGTTTCAAGTCGTTATAACTAAAGAATGCTCCAGATTTTCTAGTAATTTCGTACTTGGTTGCTAGATCAATTAGATCCCCTTCGTAAGAAATTCCATGATTATACATAATATCAAACTCTGCAATTTTAAATGGTGGTGCAATTTTATTTTTTACAACTTTTACACGCACTCTATTTCCTGCAATTTCCTTTTGTTCTCCAAGGCCAGATTCTAACTTTCCTATAGCTCTAATTTCCATTCTTATAGAAGAATAAAATTTAAGTGCATTACCTCCAGTAGTAGTTTCTGGGTTCCCAAACATAACACCAATCTTCATTCTAAGCTGATTGATGAAAATTACAGTTGTATTTGATTTGCTAATTGCCGCTGTTAATTTACGCAAAGCCTGACTCATCAACCTAGCCTGCAATCCCATATGAGCATCTCCCATATCTCCTTCAATTTCAGCACGAGGAGTAAGAGCAGCAACAGAATCAATCACAATAATATCAAGAGCGTTAGAACGTACTAACGTTTCCACAATTTCAAGGGCCTGCTCTCCACTATCAGGCTGCGAAACAAGCAAGTTTTCGGTATCTACACCAATACGTTTTGCATAAACAGGATCCATAGCATGTTCAGCATCAATAAATGCAGCTTGCCCCCCTTTTTTTTGTGCTTCAGCAATGGTATGTAAACTCAAAGTTGTCTTCCCTGAACTTTCAGGACCATAAATCTCAATAATACGTCCTCGAGGGATTCCACCCCCTAAAGCTAAATCTAGTGATAATGATCCTGTAGAAATAGTTTCAATTTGAATTTTTTTTGCATCACCTAATTTCATAATAGATCCTTTACCAAATGATTGTTCAATTTGGGATAAAGCAAGGTCAATTGCTTTTTGCTTTCCCGCGTCTTTTGTCTGCATATTTTCAATGTAATTAAATAATATTTTATAAACAGTTTATCTGAGCTCATCCGCAGTATAGGTGAGCATGCACTCACCTGTCAATAGGAAAAATCCTACGCTGATTATGACGCATTAAATTAAGAAAAACTTAAAAAAAATCTAAAATAATTATCCTTTAATTTGTTCCTCTTTCTCTTCTTTTTTCTCGACTTCGACAACCTTATTTATCGCAATATCATCTTTTTCAATATGAAAAAACGCGCGAATACTCTTTTCAGTTCCAAATGCAACATTCTTTGTTCCACAAACCGAGCATTTAAAAACATATTTGCGACCAACTCTTTTAGCATCAACTATTTTATCGCAATCTTTACAATAATAAATAATATTTGAACCGAATGTGCTATCTTGATTATTTGCCATTTTTAAATACTAGTAAAAATTTTAGAGATCCATTCTAATAACAGAATTTGGGTTTACTTTATCTCGCGCAGCATCTGCATCTAAATCAGAAGAAGAAGAAATTTCATTTCGTTTTGAAATACCTTCATAACCACGTTGAGCTTGCGAAATATCAGGATAAGGTTCTTTGCGAACTGAATTTGGTCCATGATATTTCTCTTTATATGCATCAAAGCTCATTTTTTTAGGTGCCGGACTTTGCAGTGGCTGATTTTGTTGCGATTGATTCTGAGATGGCTGGCTGTAAGATGATTTTGATTTATATTCACGAACCCCAGCTTGCTGTTTTTCTTTCAAATCCAACATCCCAACATGGCTACGATCTACATTTGATTGCTGTTCTTTCTGAAAATTATTAAGCTCTAAAATCTGATCATCGATTTCACCAGCTTCTTCCTGGAACTCTTTAATCATACGGCTAGTACCACTCTCACGATTTTGCAAAACACCACCAAGCGTTACTGCAAGGGCTCCAACAAAAGCTATCATCATCCCGAACTGTTGTTCTTTAGAAGTTAAATTAATTCCAAATTTATAATGCGTATAAACAGAATTCGCAATTACCATTAAAAAAAGTGAAGCCGCTCCAGAAATAATATAGACTATCGATTCCTTCATCGGTAAAGGCGGTAATTTCTTCTCAAAAGCATGCATAGCAGTGAGAATAACCGAAAACAAACTCAGTGCAATAATGATATATCCAACTAAATAAAGTGGACCAGTAACTCCTAAAAATGTATCTCCGGTATTGAATTGATCAATATCGCTATACCAAGGCAAAATTGCTCCAATAATAGAGATAAGAGCTCCACCCCCAATGATTTTTTGATGCATTGGAAGGTTTAGAAATTTATCTTGTAAACGAAGTGCAGGCACGACATAAATGTTAATAATAAATCGTTCTAAAAGATAACACAGACTGCAAAAATGTAAAGAGGGGTGTTCATCGTATTATGAAAATAGTAGAATGGATTTGTTGAACGTTTTCAAAAGCTTTTAAATAAGAGGGATTTATGAAAATTGGCATTGATGTTAGAGAAGTTATTCAAGAAAAAGCTGGCAAAGGTTATTTTACGGCAAATTTAGTTTTGAATATTTTGAAATTGGACAAAAAAAATGAATATTTTTTGTATACTAATCAGAAATTGGAAAATTTTGCTGAATTTGCAAATGTATCGTTAAAAATTATTTCAAACAAAGGCCTCAAGTGGCATAAAAAAGTTTTAAAAGATGCATATAAAGAAAATTTAGATGTGTTTTTTGCGCCAACAAGTTATGTAATCCCAGCAAAACATAATCCAAAAAAAATAAAAGTAATAACAGTTGTACATGATCTTGTAGCCTTGCTTTTCCCAGCAAAACATAACAAAAAAGCTGTTTGGGTAGAGAAATTTTTTATTAAACGAGCTATAAAAAAATCAGCGTTAATTTGCGCCGTTTCAAAAAATACAAAAAAAGATTTAATTAAAAAATTGAAATGTGATGAAAAGAAAATCCATATAATTCATAATGCGGCATCTGGAATTTACAAACAAATTCCAACTATGGAATTAAGTGAAATATTGGAAAATAACGATTTCCCAGAACACTTTATTTTATCTGCCGGAACGCTCGAACCAAGAAAAAATATCACATCCTTAATTAAAGCTTTCGCACAAATTACGGAAAAATTCCCAAAATACAAACTATTAATTGTAGGAAAAAAAGGTTGGTATTATGACAAAATTTTTAAAACTGTAAAAACTTTGGCTCTAGAAGAAAAAGTTGTTTTTTTGGGATATGTAAGCGATGAAGATTTGGTCGCACTTTATAATCTTGCGACAATTTTTGTGTACCCATCTTTGTATGAAGGATTTGGGATCCCTCCAATTGAAGCCATGCAATGTGGATGCCCAGTTATAACTTCAAACACATCTTCACTACCAGAAGTCGTTTCGGATGCAGCGTTGCAAGTAGAGCCAAATAATATTGAAAAACTCGCTTTTGAAATAGAATCTTTGCTAAAAGATAACAAATTACGCCAAAAATTAATTGCGCGTGGATTTAAACAAGCAATGAAATTTTCTTGGGAAAAAAGTGCCAAAAAAGCTTTGGAATTATTTGAAAAAGCTCTACAATAAGAGCAAGTTTATTACAATTCATCCTCTCTGCATATGACTGAAGGTAAAAAGCCAAAACAAATCGATACCGTAGCGATTATCACAAAACGAAATATTGTAAATAAAAGGGAAGAAGTTTTTAAGTTGATCGATTATTTGAAAAAGAAAAAGAAAACAGTTTTATATGACAATAATGTTGCTAACTTATTAGAAGAATTCAAAGGAATAAAAACCGCAGATGGATATAAAAAAGAACAACTTTTGCAAGACGCTGATATGGTTGTTTGTTTAGGTGGAGATGGAACTTTAATTAAAACGGCGAGAAGAATTGGAAGTAAACAAGTCCCGATTTTGGGAGTAAATATGGGGACCTTAGGCTTCCTAACAGAAACAACAGCAAGTAAGATGTATGGTTGCTTAGATCGTATTTTTAAAAACCAATATAAAATCGATCGAAGATTCGTTTTGAGAGTTACTATTTATCGAGATGGAGAGAAGATTTATACAAGTTTAGCTCTTAATGATGCCGTTGTGAATCAAGGGATTTTTGCACGACTAATCACATTAAGACTTGAAGTAAATCAAAGAAAAATTACTGAATTTGAGGCTGACGGTATAATTGTTGCAACTCCAACTGGATCAACTGGACACGCACTTTCTGCAGGGGGCCCAATTGTTCACCCTTCGGTAAATTCATTCGTCATTGTCCCAATCTGCCCATCTTCTCTTTCACTTAGACCTATTATCATTCCAAACGATAGACAATTGAAAATTATCGTTCAAACAAAGCGCGAAAAAGAAAGTGTTGGTCTAACAATCGATGGACAAGAGACATTGGATCTTCAATATGGGGATGAAATCAAAATACGAAAATCCTCAAAACGATTCGATATGATCCGTATAACTGGCGGGAATTATTATAAAGCGCTTAGACAAAAATTAAGCTGGGGCGGAGAATAAAAAAAGGAGAATCACTATATGAATTTGTGAATCTCCTAAAACGGTTCCTTGTCGACAGCTTATTTGTGTAGTCATCTCATTTTCCCATATGGGGGGTTCTCATCCCGTGCTCTCAAAATGATAAACCCAACAATCAAGAAGATACTTCCAAAGACGAGAGCGATAATTCCAAAAATTTTGTCCACACCAACCGAATGTGGGCTAGATAGTTTGGCTGAAAGTATCATCAACAACACCCCTAATAAAAAAAATACAAGAGACAATATTGTTTTGACCATAAACACCTCCTTCTTAACAAGCCGACAAGGAATGAATTTCTGGCATAAAACAGCTAATTTAATAGCGAAATATACCAAGAGAAACTCATGTTTATCGACTTGACCCTTGATCCTATATTTCAATGATCAATAATCAATTCAACCCTATTTAAAAAAACGAGCGCAAAGTCATTTTTCTAGCCAGGAATCTACACACATTTAACGATTCAGTCAACGGCAAACCAAATAAACAAAAAGACCACCATAATTATTGAAGATTTATGGCGGCCTTTTAATAAATATCTAAATTAAAACAACGTAATTTTTTACTCTAATCCACGTGCTTTCAACTTAGCTTCAAGTCTACGCATTGCTGAAATGAAACCAGCTTGTCTCAAAGTACAATCAAACTCTTTTTGAATATCAAAAACTCTATTCCATGCATTGATCATAATTGGCTCAAGTTTTGCCTGCACTTCTTCTTCTGACCAATAATAATTCATTTCATTTTGCACAATCTCAAAGTAACTAACTGTAACTCCTCCAGCATTTGCCAAAATATCTGGAACAACCATAATTCCTTTATTTTTAAAAATCTCATCAGCTTCTGGAGTCACAGGTCCATTGGCAAGCTCGAGAACAATCTTCGCCTTAACATTGTCAGCATTCTCCGCTGTAACTTGATTTTCAAGAGCGGCAAGTATCAAAATATCACAGTCTTGCTCGAGTAATTCTTGGTTAGTTATTGTCTTGATATCATTCCCACATTCACATTGAAGAACTGATCCATTCTCCTTTTTACATTTAGTTATACAATTAACATCAATTCCACTTGGAGAATAAACCCCCCCACGAGAATCAGAGACACCAAGAATTTTATATCCTTCTTCTTGCAAAATACGAGCCATATGAGACCCCGCATTTCCAAACCCTTGGATCACAACACGAGTTTCCGCAGGATTAATACCTTTTGCTTTTGCAACTTCATTTAAAATATAATATCCACCACGAGAAGTTGCATCTCCGCGTCCTTGCGATCCGCCAACTTCAAGAGGCTTACCAGTAACAACTCCTAGTTTATTTCTCTTTTGAAGTTTTGAATATTCATCAGCTATCCAAGCCATAATTTCAGGAGTTGTATTCACGTCTGGAGCAGGCACATCAAGCTCTGGCCCAATAAATGCTTCTATACTATCTACATATTTACGTGTCAATTTTTCAAGTTCACGTTTTGAAAGAGTTTTTGGATCAACTATAATTCCACCTTTTGCTCCACCTAGAGGAATTCCGACAACAGAACATTTCATTGTCATCCAAGTTGCAAGAGCTTTAACTTCATGCATATCAACTTGTTGATGATATCGAATTCCTCCTTTGAAAGGACCAGCGACATCATTATGTTGTACACGAAAACCTTGGAATACTTTAAGTTCTCCAGAATCCATTCGGATAGGCAAGCTAACCTGTAGGATTTTTTTTGGCGAACTCAAAATAGTCACGATATCTTTATCGAGACTCATGATAGAAGCGGCCTGCTCAATTTGCTTGAGAGTGTTGTCGAATAGCGACATAAGCCATTTGGTTAAGATTTGGGAATTTAAACTGAACACAAGCTAGCACTTTCAAAATCAGATTTAAAGGTTTCGTTAAATTGGAAATTTTTCGAAATTTAGAAGAAAAAACTATATAAATCCTGCAGAGGATTCGTGAATTGAACAAGATTTATTCCTAGAATCAAGACAACAATTTGACCAGAAAAGCCAGTGAAAATTGGAACAGTCAAATTATCATCCAACTTATATGTGAAAAGTTCAACAACTGATGCAACACATGCCATAGTAAGTGCTACAATTGGGTATTCCCAAAGAAAAACTCCACCAACAATCATATTCATAACAAATCCAGCAAAAAACCCTTCGATTGATTTCCCGCTTTTAAGCCGCATTTTCCCATATTTGATTCCAATAATTGCAGAAACAAAATCGCCAAAAACACCCATTAAAAGAGCAATAAGCGCAATCTTAAAATCAAACACAGCAAAACAAACAATAACTGAAAGGACAACATAAAGCATGCCAGTCGCGTGATATTGTTCATGTTTTCGCAAAATATTAAATGCACCTGGAATTTTAAGCTTCCATCTAAGCCTAATTGATTCAAATTCCATAACAATCAAAAGCAAAATCACAAGCCCAAAAGTGGCAACACGCTCAGAAAAGTAATATCGCAAAGCTACATACCCAAAGATAATGAACATTTGATTCAAGTGCCAAATCTTTCGTAATATTTCTTTACGAAGTTTTTTTCGCATAAAATCCTTTGTTTAAAAACCACAAAACTTATTTCCAGATTTGATACCATTTTTTAGATGGAGTCCCAAGCAACTTAACTTGGTTTTCCAATACAACAACTCTATCTTGAAAAGATTTCACAAGGCGGAAAAAGTTTTCTTTGTCTTTTTCATGTTGGTCAATCAACGTTTGAACAGTTTCTTTGAATATTCCAAGATCTTCTTTTGAAAGATATTGAGTAGCAAGATTACGAGGAGTTTTTGAAAGTTTTTCTTTTTGAACAGACTTGTTTTCTGCAGCTTGTTCATCAAAAATCTTTTTCAAATCATATGTCGAAACCAAACTGTCTTTATCAATCATATAATTATACCCTTGTGGAGTTTTCCTTTTTCGTGACTTAACTTTTTTTGATTTAATCGCGCGACGAATTGTTTGAATCGACTTACCAGACAACTTCGCAGATTCTTGAATAGTCAAAAATGTTTGAGCCATAACAAAAGGGTTTAAAGGGTAATAATGGTTTGGATTGTCATTATATGTATTTTTTTTTGGGTAATCAAGTTTAAAATTTTGAGTAGACAATATCCAGGCTTGGATATATAGATTTGACAAGGCAAATAGCTTCACCTAAAATCGCCGCATAATAAAATTTCTACTTGCATAAATATGGACACTTACTCAAACAGCCACGTTGGGCTACAAAACGGTTTTTTGATCCGTCAACAAACAACATTCAAGGGGAATCCAGAAGGGCCACTTGCACATCAAAGTGAATTTTATCAAGATAGTGATGAAACGCTAAAACAAGAATTTGCTACAATTAAAACAATATGTGAAATAACCGCAAACCAAGCAAGACTCTTGATCGACAAAGGTTTATCTCCAGAAGACTACAAAAAATTAAAATATACAATATTTGATACGTCACTATCACAAATTGCTGAATCTTTCGACTATTTGGCTGAAGGGATTGGTTCAGGAGATTTAGAAAAAGCAATATCTTACAGAAAAAGATACATCAGAACTTTTGAACCAATTGCAGAAAAAATAAACGAAATCCACTCAAGTCTAAGTTGAGTGGTAAAAATTCATCATAGATTTCAAATCTATCGCCTTTGGCATAAAAATGGCGGAACGGACGGGACTCGAACCCGCGACCTCCTGCGTGACAGGCAGGCGTTCTAACCAACTGAACTACCGCTCCACATTGCCAAAGCACGAGTAAACATAGTATATTTCCAAATGAAACTCAAGCAATTTTTTTATAAAGTATAAATAATATGAAGATCGGAATAGACTGCAGAATTTACTCAAGTAAATTTACAGGGATTGGGCGTTATGTACATGAGCTTGTTACACGAATAGCAAAACTGGACAACAAAAATGAATATGTGCTTTTTTTCAATCATCCTGAATATGAAAATTTCACTACGCCAGCACCAAACTTCAAAAAAGTTTTAGCCGATGCGCCCATTTATTCCCTTAGAGAGAGATCGG
>JAHJMX010000055.1 GCA_018821175.1 Patescibacteria group bacterium | reverse complement strand
TTTTAATTTTTTAAATATTTAGAAAATTTTCCATTAAAATATTACCGTATGGAGTCATGAAAGATTCTGGATGAAATTGCACACCAAAAATCGGATATTTTTTATGTTTAATTGCCATTGGAATATTGTCTTTGGTATGCGCAATAATTTCAAAATCATTAGGGATATCATCGATAATTAATGAATGATAACGAGCAACTTCCATGTTTTGCGGAATATCTTGAAATATATCTCGCCCAGAATGGCTTATTAAAGAGGTTTTCCCGTGGAGGGGGAGTGGTGATCTAATTGTTTTTCCTCCAAAAACTTCATTCATACATTGCATCCCTAAACACACACCCAGTATTGGGATTACCGCATAGAATCCAGCAATAATAGCATTTGAAATACCAGCTTGAGAAGGAGTTTTTGGGCCTGGGGAAATTACAATTTTATCAAAATTAAAATTTTTCTTCAGATCATTTATATCAATTTCATCATTGCGTTTGACAAAAATATCAAAAGGTTCAATAGTTCGTATTTGCTGAACTAGGTTATATGTAAATGAATCATAATTATCTATAAGCAAAATTTTTTTTATGTGCAAAATGAATTTATTTACAAAAACTTAACAAAACCAAACCCAAGCGTATATGAAAATAAGAAAAATGGAAATGTGAAAGAAAAGGATGAAATATTTGGAATCACATATTTATTTTAAAAGAAAAAGGTAGTCAAGGTCGTCTTTTTTCTTAAAACGCCTAAAATCGAACGTTTTGAGTATTGGTCTACGTGAAGCCAAAAACTTGAGATGTATTTTTGCAAAAAAGGGAATTAAGGAAGATAAAGGAATATATTTGAATAATTTTATAAACCAGAGAAGTGCAAAAAAGCTATTTGTAAGCCTTTTGTCAACAAGACCACCTACACTTTGTACAAGATATATTGTGCAAAATACTATGTTGGTATAAAAACTGCTACCCTATCAATCACTATCTCGTAAAAAATTCTAATAATATAATTTAAAATACATTTGGTATCAATATCGACATCATCCATCCAACAATTCCAAGTACCAAACCTCCTAAGATGAATAGAATCACGACCAGTTTATTATTACTATCAAACATATTAATTGAGTTTCTTGATCATATACGTATCCCCTAGCTCAAATCCTAACTTCTTATAATATTCCCTAACCCCAATTCCGCTTATTACAGCCAATTTCCTCACCCCATAACTTCTTGCTATATCCTCTGCCCTCTCAAGCAATGCCTTTCCATAGCCTTTATGCTGAGCTGCGCCTTTTGATTTTTCATCTATCGACAGATGAAGTCCATAAGTATGTAGTTCACGAATCACAGCAGCTCCACTTAGATCATGCATGAAATGTTCCTTTTTGTCAAGCACCTGGGATGGAATGCGAAGCCTTAAGAATGAAATTAATTTGTCTTTTGAGATATCTTCGAAACTTAAAAAATGCTCTTTCCCATCAGAAGAATCGTACGCCCTCTCAATCAATTTAATGTCTCCTGGGGTCACTTTGGCGTCCTTGATTTCACGACATCTAATACATTTACACTGTATCCCCTTTTCTTCCATCTGTTTTTGAACTACCTGCCTCAAATTCGAGATTTTAGAGCCGCCCAAAATACTTTCCGCAGGAATATCTCGATACAAACGTGCGATACGCGTATAATGCGGCACAATTTCCTTCAACTCAATCATCAATTGAATAAGCTCTTTGTCAGAATATGCATAATGTTTCCCTTCTCTCCAAATCTTTTCCAACTTCGAATATGGCGTAACTACGCATGGATAAATTTTTAACCAATCTGGCTTAAAATCAGTATCACTGAACAGTTTTACGAACATTTCCTTATCCTTTTCATGCGAACTTCCATATAAATTTGGCATCATATGAGCATTGATTTTGAATCCAGCATCTTTCAGTATCTTCATGGCCTTGCGTATTGCATCAACGCCGTGCCCTCTATTATTTAACTTAAGAATTTTATCATCCAAAGCCTGAATTCCAATCTCGACCTTTGTAGCTCCAAGCTTCCTCATTCTCTTGACCTCATCTATAGTTATCCAGTCTGGTCTAGTCTCAAATGAAAGCCCAACACATCGATGCTTTGCTGTTTCATTTATATGTTGCGCTTCTTCAAGCGACCTCACTTTTTTCCCACCATTAATTGCATTAAATATAGATCTAACAAAAGCAGTTTGATACGATTTTGGATAATATGAAAAAGTTCCACCAGCAACTATAATTTCAATTTTATCAGTTGGATGCCCTGTACGTGTTAGCCCTTTAAGACGGTTTGTAACCTGACGATATCCATCAAAATCATTCAATATTGCACGCATCATAGCCGGTTCATTAGACAGATAGCTCTTTGGCATTTCCGGCTCACTTGGACAAAAAATACATTTTCCAGGACAAGCATATGGCTTGGTAAGAACTGTAACATTAGCAATTCCAGACTCAGATCTAATTTTCCTTTTTCTAAGCAGGTAAAAAAACTCATTATTCTCTTCAATCATTTTTCGTTCCACAAGGCTTCTGTATGCCTTAATTAAGGATACATTTGAAGGTGAACTAATTTCATATTTTAAACAAATTTTATTCTTCAACGTTTGCAAATCTTTTTGCGTTGAAATTTGTTCCTTAATTGCAGTCACAATAACATCATCCAATATGTCAGTCATTTCCTTGCGATTCATAGGGCTTTTTAGTATCTTTAAACATGCAAATTTCATTCTATATTATGAAGACAAAAGCTGCAAAATATTTACTGGAAAAAACTCGCAAAGATTATCAAAGTATAACTTCTGATTTTTCAAATACTCGAAATTGGCTCTGGCCTGAATTCGAATTTTTCAAAAAATATATAAAAGAAGATGGACATTTAATAGATTTCGGATGTGGAAATGGTAGATTTTTTGAGTTTGTAAAAGATATGAAAAACCTTAAATATACAGGGATAGACAACAATCCTAAATTTATCAAAATTGCACAAAAAAATTATACAAGTACAAATTTTTTAGTCGGAGATTTCACTGATATCCCGAGGGTATCCAAGGCCGATAATGTATTTGCTATAGCAAGTTTTCACCACATCCCCTCTCTCGAATTACGTAAAAAAAGTATTCAAAGTTTAAAAGCAATTTTAAAAAAAGATGGGATTTTAATACTCACAGTATGGAACTTATTCCAAAGGCGCTACAGGAAATATATAATCAAAAGTTTGTTCAATTATTTTATACAACTTGGTAAATACGATTGGAATGATACTTTTATACCATGGAGCAACTCTGGAGTTAATCGATATTACCATGCTTTTACGCCAAATGAGCTTAAAAACATATTTGAAAAAAGTGGTTTTGAAATAATCGAAATGTTCTATACTAAAAAAGGAAAAAAAAGTAATTTTTTGGATTCGCATAACATCTGCATGATATGCAAAAAGAAATAAAAGTTCTGGGAGTCAGGTTTAATAACGTAACGATGGATA
>JAHJMX010000005.1 GCA_018821175.1 Patescibacteria group bacterium | reverse complement strand
GAAATTGGGGGGGAACAAACTCCGCTATATGTTGTGCAATTGGATTACAAAAATAACACTTTGGTGGTGGGGCAAAATGAGCATACTTATCAAAGCAAATTTACGTTGAAAAACCTAACTTTTACAGAAGGTGATCTTGAAGATGGAGAATATAAATTTAAATTACGTATTCGTTATAGATTCCCTCCGCAAAAGGCAAAAATTATAAAAAAAGGTAATGTTGCTGAAGTTGTTTTTGATAAGCCTCAACGCGCTATAACTCCAGGCCAATCAGTTGTCTTCTACAAGCGGGATCGTGTGCTTGGAGGGGGTATTGTTGATAATGTTGTGTATGATAATTAGTCTTTTTTTGTTATAATAGAGCGAGAAATATATAAATAAAGATAGATATGCCAGCACAAAGCCCTGGTAATAATGATAAAGGGAAGACGTTTACTCTGCATATAGGACCGACTGAAACTCCTAGAGAACGAGTACAAAAAAGATCTATTCTTGGAAAAGATCCAGCTATTAATTTTGAGCAATTAAAAGTTCACAAATTCCATAAAACGACAGCAAGTGAGCTTCCACCAAGGGAAGAAACTGTTGGAGATAAGATGTGGAGTTTTATAAGATTTTTATCAACTGCGGCTTCTATTTTTATTGTTTTGTTTTTTGTGATGAATTGGAATGCATATAAAAACATTATTTTAAATAAACTTGGGATGCTTCAGATAGGTGAAAATCCCTATATTGAAGGGATTGCAGACTTGCCATCCGGAGAGGAAATGACGCAGCAAGAAATGATGGAGCTTTCTCAGGATCCAGAGATACAGAAAACTCAGATTCCAGCTCTTTCTCTTGGTGTTGCTCCGCCTGATACACGGATTATTATTCCTAGAATTAATAAAAATGTTCCAGTAATAACAATCAGTAATGAATCTTTGGTGAATCGTGATTGGGGCCGTCTGGAACAGGAAATCCAAGAAGCATTACAGGATGGAGTAGTGCATTATCCAGGAACTCCTTTTCCTGGTGAGCCTGGGAACATTGTAATTACAGGGCATAGTTCATATTTCGTTTGGGATCCAGGATCTTTCAAGGATGTTTTTGCATTGCTTCATGATGTTAAAATCAATGACAAAATCTATATTTATTACGGGCAAGATAAATATGCTTATGAGGTTTATGACACTAAAGTTGTTATGCCGACTGAAGTTGATGTATTAATGCAAGATGGAGGGGACAAGCTAACCTTGATAACATGTACGCCGGTTGGGACAAATCTAAAAAGGCTCATTGTATTCGCTAAGCCTATTTAATAGCATCTAATAAAAATCGAGAATGATTAAAGATCTTCTAATTTCTTTAGAAGGTCCTCTTCGAGTGCACTCTCTTCTGTTTCAGCACTTGCTTCAGCTGTCGCTATTTCTGTTCTCTTCGCTTTTGTTTCAAATTCTTGCCATTCATTAAGATGTTTTTCATTAATCTTTTTTAATTGATCTTCATATTCTTTATCTAATTGCGCCAATTGTTTTTTCTCATTTACCAAAATTCCAACGAACTTTGTAATTTGCTCTTCTGTCATGATTGGTAAAATTTGGAACCAATATTCTCTTTCTTCATCATCCATTGATTCAGTTTCAAGAATCAGCGGAATTAGTTTTGCATAATCTTCCTGAACTATTGCTGGAATATGAAATTTTTCGATTGCGGCAGCAATACCAGCTTCATCTATTGGCGCTCCATTGGTATTTTTTGATGATTTTGATGATTGTGTTGTACTTTTTCCGCCACCAATTCCACCCAAAAGCTCATCTTCCATTGCCAAAATATCGTTAGAAGCATCAGCTTGTTCCTTCGTTTGTGCTTGAGCAAGATCGATTACGTGTTTATTTGAGTTTTGATTTGTGTCTGCCATATAGCTTAATTAGTTCAACGTTGTATATTATAACGAAATTTATGTTATTTAGTCAATTTTGCCGGTTTGTTTGTATTGGTTATTGGAGTTCTGTTTCCATTGATATGGAATGCTGCCAAGCATTGGTCTTGAGGCATTTCTTTTGTTAAAGATTGAGTTACCCCTTGTTTATTTGTTTCAATTGTTTGAATTATGATTTTCCCATCTCGAAATCCTTTAATAAAACCACCTGTGAATTGCCCATTCGGGAGTTTGAAGAAAATTGGATCATTTTCATAAAATTGTCTTTGTCCTTTTTGGTTTTCTTTTAACATTCCAGCAACAATTGCTTTGTCTGAATAAAGATATTTGAATCCAGAATATCTAAGTTGAACCATTAATGCACTTAAATATGGACTTGTTGCTTCTTCTTTGTTTTCAACTGCACTTTTTGGATTTGCTTTGTCTATTACAGGCTTAGTCTTTTTGAGGGTTGGGGGCATAATTCCCAAACATCTGTACATATAACGTCCAAGATCTTTTTCCGGTTTGTTTAATTCGTCGATCTTTGTTATCAAATTTTCT
>JAHJMX010000054.1 GCA_018821175.1 Patescibacteria group bacterium | reverse complement strand
TTTTACACGTTTTGCAAGTTCATTTTGATTTTCTTTTGTAGCAATTGTTGCAATCACACGTACTTTTGAAACTCCAACTTCTTCAACTAATTTCTTTAAAACCGGCTTGTCACTCACGTATTTCTCGACTTGAAAAATCGACTCGACAGTCGACTTCCCAACTCCTCCAACTTTTGCAGCAAATTCAACTATTGTTGCGAATCCATGTTTCTTGTGTAATCCACGTTTTGCAATTTCCGGCAACATCGAAACGAATTTATTTTTCCATATTTTGGCATGTTTCCCTGCCTCGATGCATTTCTCATAAAATTCCTTATCAGTCATATTTTCATTTTTTTTAATTAATTTTCCAAACGATTATTACACACAAATTATCTCAAAAACTCGCCCCAAACACAACGCCGAAATCGCCAAAAACCCGCACCCAAATGCGATTATGCAATATTGAAGGTGAGGGCACGCTCACCCCGCCCAATTTTCATCAAAATCTCGCAAATCCAGATATGGAAATTTCAAAAAATCACAAAAAAATGATCCGGCGATCGCGGAAATAAATTTCACGCGCAACTCGCAAACCAAAACGCCAATCTCAAAATCGCCAATTTTCCGTCAAGTCAAAATCAAAAAAATCCCGTCCCGGGACGGGAAAAGTGGGAAATCGGAAAATTTCAAAAAATATACAAATAAAGAGCCCCCAAAAAAAACATTTTTAAGAATTCCAAATTGATGGTGGAGGGTGTAGGTATTACTAATCCTGCCATTCGCCTAAAATCCCTTTGTTTAGAAATTCCCAGCCCTATTACAACAGAAAACAATGCACGACTCCTTCCCAAATAAAATTTTTTGTATTATGATTGAGCCTCGAGCATTGATTCATGCATTAAGTTGCACACCACATAAAACACAACCATTTCATGCAAATTGAATATATAATTATTGGGATTTTGGTAGGTATCGTCGCGGCAATACTTTTCACGAAACGTGAAAAAAATACCCAAGATGCCGGAATAATGAGTGAGAGATTAGATCGAATGAATCAAAATGTCACTGATTCTCTAGGAAAAGTTACAGATAGACTTTTGACTCAACTTAACGAAACCACAAGACAAGTAAATGAAAGGTTGAAAGAAAACAGTGAAATGATACAAGTTCAACACAAATCAGTCGGAGAAAGACTTGATAATGCTGCGAAAGCCGTCAATACGGTAACCGGCAAACTATCGCAAATTGAAGAAGGAAATAAGAGGATTTACGACGTAGGGAAAGATATTGCAAGCCTTCAGGAGATCCTAAAAGCCCCAAAATTGCGCGGTGGACTTGGTGAATATTTTTTACAAGATTTACTAGCACAAATTTTCCCTGCAAATAGATTTACAATGCAATATGGCTTTAAAAGTGGAGAAAAAGTTGATGCTGTAATACATGTCCGTGACAACCACATCATTCCAGTTGATGCAAAATTCCCGCTTGAAAACTTCAAAAAAATGATTGAAGAAAACCATGAAAAAGAAAAAGCTCAATTCAAAAAAGTTTTTGTGAGCGACGTGAAAAAACGTATTGATGAAATTGCAACAAAATATATTTTACCAGATGAAGGGACGTTGGATTTTGCACTCATGTACGTTCCTGCAGAAAATGTTTACTATGAAACGATTGTAAAAGATCAACAAGATGGGAAAAACTTGAGCTCATACGCATTTTCAAAACATGTCATTCCAGTTTCGCCAAATACTTTTTACATTTACTTACAAACGATTTTAATGGGATTGCGTGGTTTTCAAGTTGAAAAAGAAGCAAAACAAATCCTAGCTTCCCTATCTGGATTACGTGGAGACTTTGAAAAATTCGGAGCAGATTTCTCTCTTATTGGTAAACATATGACACATGCAAAATTAAGCTATGAAAATTCAGAAAAAAGATTATCAAAATTTTCAGATAAATTATCACAAGTAGAATCACTTTCAGGCGCAAGAGAAACTGAAAAACTTGCATCTCCAGAACATGTCCAAATTGAAGAAATAGCTTAAAACCCGAAACCCCGCATATCCAAGAGCTTGAAAATAAGGCTTAATCCCTAATATCACCTTTACTTTTTGCGGCTTTTTCCTTAGACTTGAGCTGTTTTAATTCTGCTTAGCTCTTTTGACATGTCCAAAAAATTATCTGATATCGCAAAACAACTTAATATTAGCCCTAAAGATCTTAAAGACAAGATCGTTGAGCTAGGTTTTGATGTCAAGCAAACGGCCAGAACAATCGAAGATGATTTAGCTGAACTTTTAATTGAAGAAATTGGAACAAATGCCGATGCAGGAGAACCAACTGACGCTGATGCAGCAAAAATTTATGAAGAAATTTATGACCAACAATTAGACAGAGAAATTGTAAAAAAGCAAAGAAAACAAATGGCTGGAAAAGATTTATCTAAAGATAAAAAACCGATAAAAAAAGAAGATGTTCAATTAGATCAATTAATAAATAAACCGGATGTTATTGAAATTCCTGCCGTTATATCGGTAAAAGAATTTGCAGAAAAAACAGGATTAAATGCAGCTAAAGTTATTGGCGAATTGATGAAAAATGGAGTTTTGGCAAATATTAATCAACAAATTGACTTTGATACAGCATCAATTATTGCTGGAGATTTAGGGTTAAATTTAAAGAAAAAACGTGATGAAGCTGCGATTGAAGACATGATGTCTGGAGATTTAACGGCTCTTTTAAAAGAAGATGATCAAGATGATTTGGAGACAAGACCACCTGCAGTAAGCGTAATGGGACATGTAGACCACGGAAAAACAAAAATTCTTGACTATATCCGAAATACAAACGTAATAGACACCGAAGCAGGTGGAATTACACAACATATCGCGGCTTATCAAGTGGTGAATAACGGTAAAAAGATAACATTCTTGGACACTCCGGGGCATGAAGCCTTCACAGCAATGCGCGCTCGTGGAGCTAAGGCTACAGATATTGCAATTCTAGTTGTTGCTGCAGACGAAGGAGTTAAGCCGCAAACTATTGAAGCTATTCACCATGCTCAAGAAGCCGGAATCCCAATTATCGTTGCGATAAACAAAATGGATAAAGAGAATGCTAATCCGGATAAAGTAAAAGCTGAACTTGCAGAACAAGGATTACAACCTGAAGAATGGGGTGGAAAAACAATTATGGTGCCTGTATCAGCAATCACAGGACAAGGAATGGACACCTTGCTAGACATGATTTTACTTGTTGCAGAATTAGAAAATTTAAAAGCAAATCCAAACAGAAAGGCTGTTGGAACTGTCATTGAATCACATTTAGATAAAAGCTTAGGACCTATTGCAACCATAATTATCAATACTGGGACATTAAGGATCATGGATAATGTTGTAATTGGAACTACGTATGGACGTATCAAAATCCTAAAAGATCACAGTGGTAAAAATTTAAAACAAGCAGAACCTTCACGGCCAGTGCTAATCGCAGGACTTTCTAAAACTCCAAAAAGTGGAGATATTTTGCAAGTTGTAAAAGATGAAAAAACAGCTCGAACACAAGCTATGCAAATCGAATTATTGCGACAAAAAAATTCAGCATCAGGAGGAAATGCAGCTAAAGATTTGATTGCCCGTATTAATAGTGGAAAACTTAAAACACTTAAAATTGTCTTAAAGGCAGACACAAAAGGTTCACTCGAAGCTATTATTCAATCATTGAACAAAATTGAAGACAAAGAAGTTGCAATTAAAGTAATCCATTCTGGTGTTGGTAATATCACTGAAAGCGACGTAATGATGGCAAGTGCAAGCCAAGGGCTTGTGATCGGATTCCATGTCGACTCTCCATACCAAGTTGAAAACACAGCTAGACGTGAATATGTTGAAATATTTAAATATAAAATTATTTATAAATTGATAGATGATATTAAAGCTCTACTTTCAGGATTAATTGAGCCTGAAGTTGTAGAGGTTATCATTGGAAAAGTTGACGTTAAAAAGATTTTCTTTACAGGAAAAAAAGAACTTATTGTCGGATGCAAAGTTCGTAATGGAAAAATTCAGAATAAGGCAATGGCACGAGTTTTCCGTGGGGATGATGAAAAACCTATCGGAGAACTTCAAATCGCATCATTAAGAAGAATTGATGAAGCTGTCGATGAACTTAAAGAAGGAAACGAATGTGGAATTAGAATTGCAGGATACAGCGACATTCAAGAAGGAGACGTTTTGGAGGTATATAAAACAGAAACCCAAGTACGCACACTAACTTAATCTGACAAATGAGCTCAATTGAATTCTTCGAACTCCCGATTTTCAAGGATGATAGCGGCGATTTGATCCCTATTGAAGTTAAAGATTATGTAAATTGGACTCCAAAGCGCGTTTACTATTTACTTCACGGGAAAGGAAGCCGCGGCGGACATTCTCATGGAAATGAAAATGAGCTTTTTGTTTGTATACAAGGGAAAGTAACAGCAAAACTAAATGACGGAGAAGATTGGATCACCAAAGAATTGAGTGGTCCAGGAGATGCATTAAAAGTAGACGCCAACATTTGGCATGAATTTAATAATTTTTCAGATGATGCTATTTTGATGGCTATTTCATCAACAAATTACACTCCATCAGATTATGATAGAGATTTTAACCACTTTTTAAACAAAAAGAAAAATGACTAAAATCTTAATTACAGGCGGAGCTGGATTTATCGGATCAAACTTCGCACATTATTACTTGGAACAATATTTAGATAGAGAGATTGTAGTTCTCGATAAACTTACTTATGCAGGGAATAAAGATAATTTAAGTGCAATTGAAGATAATCCACGTTTTAAATTTGTTGAAGGTGATATTGCAGATAAAAAATTCATCACAAATCTGTTCGAAAAAGAAAAATTCGATATCGTCGTGAATTTTGCGGCAGAAACTCATGTAGATCGAAGTATTGAAACCCCTGGAATTTTTGTGATGACTAATATTGTTGGAACTCATAATTTGCTTGAAGCAAGTAAGTTAAATAACGTAAAAAGATATCATCAAGTTTCAACTGATGAAGTTTATGGAGATCTTGGCATAAATACTAACGATTATTTCACAGAAAACACTCCCCTAGCCCCAAATTGCCCTTATGCTGCATCAAAAGCTGCTGCAGATCTGCTTGTAAGAGCCTATTTTGAAACTTATGAATTCCCAGCAACAATCACACGATGTTCAAATAATTACGGGCCTTACCAATTCCCAGAAAAATTAATCCCATATTTCTTTCAACTAATTTCAGAAGAAAAAAATGTGCCAGTGTATGGAGATGGAAAAAATGTTAGAGATTGGCTTTACGTAATTGATCATTGCCGTGCAATCGATATGGTTATTGAAAAAGGACGAATCGGTGAAGTTTACAATGTCGGTGGAAATAATGAGAAAACAAATCTTGAAATAACCAAGATCCTGCTAGATTTCTTGGGCAAAAGTGAGGATTTGATTGTTTTTGTAAACGACAGACTAGCTCATGATAGAAGATATGCGATTGATTCATCTAAATTGCAAAAAGAACTTGGATGGAAACCTTCAGTTAATTTCAAAGAAGGTATTGCAAAAACATTTGACTGGTATCAAAAAAACAAGGAATGGAGCCAGAAACTAATAGAAAAACAGGATGAAAGAAAGCATAAAGAAATAAGCAAAACTCCACTTTCCTCTTCTCGACCATAAATTTGTGGCACCGCACACACATCCACACTGCTCTATCTCCCACAACTCGGGACTTTAAAAAAACATTAAATAAAATTTAAAATATGCGATACTCAAAGCTATTTGGTAAGACAAAACATGAAGTTCCATGCGATTCAAACAGCAAAAATGCTGAATTACTTACAAAAGGAGGATTTATCGATAAACTTTCGTCTGGAATTTATTCTTTTTTGCCACTTGGACTTCGCGTTCTAAAGAAAATCAATGAAATTATTCGTGAAGAAATGGATGCAATTGATGGACAAGAAATCCTAATGCCCGCATTACATCCAATTGATATTTGGAAAACAACAGGGCGCGACATCACGATGAATGATATTTTTTACAAAACTAAAGCTGGGGAAAAAGAATTCGTTTTTGGGCCAAGCCATGAAGAAACAGTAACTCCCCTAGTAAAGAAATTCGTTCAATCATACAAAGATTTGCCGCTTTCTGTTTATCAATTGCAAACTAAATTCCGCAACGAACCACGTGCAAAATCTGGATTGCTCCGCGGACGAGAGTTCGGCATGAAAGATATGTATAGTTTCCATACTTCGGAAGAAGATTTAGACAATTATTACAAAAAAGCCATAGAGGCGTATTTAAATGTTTATCGCCGAGCCGGCGTTGAGGCATATGTGCTTGAGGCTTCTGGAGGAGCTTTTTCTGATAAATATTCTCATGAGTTTTCTATAATCACAGATGCCGGCGAAGATACAATGATTTTATGTAAAAATTGTAAATTTGCTCAAAATTTGGAAATCGCTGAAGGAAAATATGAGAATCCTTCGTCAAATGAGGAAGAAAAACCGCTTGAAAAAGTCGAAATCGAGCGCGGAAAAAGCGTTTCAGATAACGCAAAAGCTCACAACGTTGATGATTGGCGCATTTTAAAAAGTGTCGTTTATATGATTGAAGATGAAGGGCCAATTGGTGTTTTGATCCGTGGAGATTTTAAAGTCAATGAAGACAAGTTACAAAGATATTTTAAGAAAAAATTGCGCCCATTAACATCTGATGAACTTGAAAAATATGGCTTAATCGAAGGCTTCATCTCACCAATCGGAGAAAATGGACAACAAATAGAAACAATCGAATTCGTCGGAGATAATTCAATCAAAGAGATGAAAAACTTCGTCACAGGAGCAAATAAAATCAACGTAGATTGGAAAGGTGCAAACATAGGACGTGATTTCCAAGTAAAGGATTTTGCTGATTTTGTTGCAGTGGGAACTAGTTTTAAATGTCCAAAATGTGATCATGAATTAACCGAAGAAAAAGCTGTTGAAGCTGGAAATATTTTCAAACTTGGGACAAAATTTAGCGAAGCATTTGATTTGAAATATACAGATTCCGATGGAGTGAAAAAAACTGTTATTATGGGATGTTATGGAATTGGAAATACTAGATTACTTGGAACAATCGTCGAAGCATCACATGATGAAAACGGGATTATCTGGCCAAAATCAGTCGCTCCATACCTTGTTAACATTATACGACTTGGAGATGAAGCAGAAGTCACAACAATGACAGAGAAAATCTATAAATCTTTGCTTGAGAAAAATATCGACACCTTGTTAGATGACCGTGATATACGCGCAGGAGAAAAATTTAAAGATGCAGATTTAATTGGAATCCCACTTCGAATCGTAATTAGCAAACGAACTATCGGAGAAAATTCTGTTGAATGGAAAGAAAGAACTTCAACTGAATCACACAATGTTAAAATCGAGGATTTGATCGAGAAAATCATAGAATTCGCTAATAAATAAAAGTTTATATTTGATGAAAATTCTTTTACTTGGAAAAAATGGATTACTTGGAAACGAATTGAATCGGGCATTTTCACCTGATGAAAGCATCGACCTTATTGCCCTTGGACATGATGGATTAGATATTACCGACGAAAACGCGGTTTATGAATTTTTAAAAGAAGAAAAACCAAATTTAGTAATAAATTCAGCTGCTTTTACATATGTAGATGATTGCGAAACAAAAGAAAACTTCGTAATGGATGTAAATGGTCATGCAAATGAACATTTAGCTAAGATATGCCATAAAATCGATGCCAAGCTAATGTATTTCAGTACAGATTATGTCTTTGATGGAGAAAAAGATGATGGATATTTTGAAAATGACAAAACAGGGCCAATTAATGTTTATGGTAAATCAAAATTACTTGGCGAAACTTTGATTCAGGAAAATACTGATCAATTTTATATTATTCGAACTTCTTGGCTTTTTGGTATGCAAGGTAAAAATTTTGTTAAAACTATGCTCGAGCTTGCAAATGCAAAAAAAACGATTTCGGTAGTGAATGATCAAATTGGGAAACCAACTTATTCGCATGATTTAGCGAAAAATGTGTTTAATTTTGTAAAAACTGGATATGATTTCGGGATTTATCATATGACAAATGAACGTGTTACTTCTTGGTATGATTTTGCTACAAATATTTTTAGAATAGCTAAAATTAATGTAGATTTGATCCCAGTTACTTCTAAAGAATTTTCAAGACCTGCTAAAAGACCACGCATTTCAACCTTAATTAACACAAAACTGCCCCCTATGCGCGATCATTTGGACGCACTAACATCATACCTGAAAGAATTAAAAATTATTTAAAATATTTCTTAAATTAAAACCAATTAAAATATGAAAGGAATAATATTGGCCGGAGGAGAAGGCAATCGCCTCAAACCACTTACTGCAGTCACAAATAAGCATTTGCTCCCGATTTACAACAAACCAATGATTTATTATCCATTGGAAACACTCACAAAAGCTGGAATTAGAGATATTTTGATTATTTCTGGTCCAAAATACGCTGGAATGTTTTTACAACTTCTTGGGAGTGGAGAAAAATTCGGGTGTAGATTGCAATTCCGAGTACAGGAAAAAGCTGAAGGAATCGCTCACGCCCTTGGATTAACAAAAACTTATGTTGGAGATGATAATTGTGCGGTAATATTGGGAGATAATATTTTCGAAGATGATTTGAGTGAAGATATTCGCAAATTCAAAGGACAAAAAGGTGGAAAAGTTTTCTTGAAAGAAATGGAAGATGCAAATCGATTTGGAATCGCAGAATTAAAAGGAAACAAAGTAATTAATATCGAAGAAAAACCAAAAACTCCTAAATCAAATTATGCTGTAACTGGATTATATCTTTACGATCCATCAGTTTTTAGAATTATATCAGGATTATCCCCTTCAAGACGCGGCGAATATGAAATCACAGATGTTAATAATGAATATATTAAACGTGGCGAACTTGAAGCAAAGTTGTTGAAAAATCGCTGGACAGATGCTGGAACATTTGAGAGTTTATACAGAGCAAATAAAATCGCACGCGAAATGTCCTTGGAAAGTATATATGGGGTTCATGGAAAACGTGAACTTGAACATTGTTATGCGAATGACCTTGTCAAAAATAATAAAAAAAATCGGGCAGTTTGCAAAAAAAAATGACATTTAATTTTTAATTACAGTAAATCCAATTCGAAATGAAAGATCGAATCTTCGTTAGCGGTTCAATTGCATACGATTATATAATGCAATACATGGGAGAATTCAAAAATGCCCTCCTTAAAGATCATTTGGATGATTTGAACGTTTCATTCTCTGCACATAATAAAAGAAGACATTTCGGTGGATGTGGTGGTAATATTGCTTATAGTTTAGCTCTCTTGAAGGAAAATGTGGACTTATACGGAATTGCAGGGAAGGAATTTGAAGAATATAAAAAATGGTTTATCGATAATGGGATTAATCTTGATTTAATTGGCCTCGATAAAGATAAATTCACGGCGACATGTTATATTTTGACAGATCAAGCTCAAAAACAAATAACAACATTTTGCCCGGAAGCAATGGAAAGCGACGATGCTGCAATAGAACTCACAGATGAATATTTGCAAACTGTAAAATTTGCACTTTTATCACCGGATATTTGTAGGCGCACAGCAAAATTAGGAGGCATTTTTAAAGAAGCAGGTGTCCCCTATTTCTTTGATCCTGGCCAAATGACTGCTGAATATACAGTAAAAGAATTAAAGGAACTTCTGGAAAATGCTTACGGATTTATCGCGAATAGTTATGAAGTGAAATTAACTTGCGAAATTTTGCATATTTCTCGAGAGGAATTAGCCTCACAAGTTGAAATGTTTATTGAAACAATGGGAGAACGTGGCAGCAGCATTATTATAAAAAATCAAAATGGGGAGAGAAAGGAAATTCATATCTCTCGTGCTATTCCAACTCAAGCAATAGACCCAACAGGTTGTGGGGATGCATTTAGAAGCGGTGTATTGAGTGGCTTGAGGCAAGGATTCAGTCCTGAAAAAGCTTGTAAGATGGGTGCCGTCGTTGCGGCATATTCAATTGAAACAGAAGCAACTCAATTGCATAAATTCACGCTAGATGAATTTTGGGCAAGATATGAAGAGAATTTTGGTAATGCTGCAAACGATAATTTTGGAATTTCCGAAGGTGGAGATTAAATAGATGGGGAAAATAGTTGTGGAATAGTCGGGAAAAATCAGAAAACTCAAAAAATCATATTACTTAATAGCAATATGATGGATTATTGTACGTCATTTCTAAAAAGAAATGAAAACTCGCTTATGTATGTATATATTTTGCATAATACAAAATATAAAAATGGGGAGGTGCCTGCCACGGGCGAAAAATGAAAAAATATGGCAGACACCTCCAAGGAAAAAAGAAGAGAATCCCCCCTGGAGAAAAAACACACACAGAAAGGAGGAGAAACAATCGATCGGGAGGATTCTCTAGGCCGTTGGACTTCTTACTGATAGAAAAGGAAAATGACTCTCTGCCCTGGATAATCCAGACTGAAAGTTGTTTCTTCGGTCGCTATCTCACGGAAAAGACTTGCTGGGATGAAAAAGCCTGGACATTCGATGTCCAGGTAATCTTCAAGCTCTGCTGGAGGATCTCCTCCTCCAGAGCAAATCAATGCCTCTAGCAACAGCTCTAAATCTCCAACTTGTCGCAGAGAGGATGGATCGAGATTCGGACTCCACGTGGATGCCAAACCCCAGTACGAACGGACGAGCGAGTAAAGCTCACCCTCGCTACCAGGCGCGATCTCCCAGGCCGAGAACGAAGACGAACTTTCGAGCTCGAAATCATCCTCCACGACAAGGACGGTGGCCCAGCCCGGAACGACCGTCATAGTCGTTGGACCAGACTGGTTGAGCAACACTTCGCTCGCCGAGGTTCCAGTGATGTTGTAGACCACCAGCTGATTGTCCGAGGCAATGTTGGTGCCAGTCCAGCTTGAGGAACCGTGATCATTGCAGGCGGCGGTTAGGGTTAGAACGATGGTTATGACGATCGTGATTTTGATTCTTCCGCACATGAGAACGCTCCTTTCCCCTTACGGGGATGATTTTTGCAGTTATTAAAAGTTGATAAACCATGTCATCACAAAATCCACAACAAAAATCTATTACGCAATTTTGTAAAAACAAGGCTTATCAACAATCAACAAATTCTTCAATTTTTTAAATTTAACATAAGCGAGTTTTCAATGAACGTTGATTTATTTCAGGCAATTTTAGCTAAGCCTTTTTAGCGTCTATAATTCGCATTATACAAATGAAAATCAATAAACAGACACAGCCATCCCAAAATAAAACAGGATAATATCTTACTTGTAATTCATGGTTTTGTCAAGCCTTGCCCCCGAAACATTGTTTGAGCAACTTGGAAATACGCAAAAAAAAGACCGATACATCCATTATGGATATCGGCCTTTTGCTTGATTCATTACAAAATGATTTCTGAATTATTCGCAGACACAATCATGCAATCCATCTCCATCAGTGTCGTATTCAGCACAAACTCCAGCAGCACCACATGGTTTAGCAAAACCTGGGAAACATGTATCTCCAGGAGCATCTCCAGAAGCACATTCGTTGGCATATCCAACACAAGAAGCAGCACAGTCAGCATCAACACAGTCAGTATACCCATCTCCATCATTATCTATACCATCATCACATATCTCAACAACACAGTTTGCTGCTGCGACACAATCGCTATCCAAACAATCTGCATTTCCATCCAAATCATTGTCTATTCCATCATTACAATTTGTTTCTGGATTACAGTTTACTGCTGCGACACAATCGCTATCTAAACAGTCTGCATTTCCATCCAAATCATTATCTATCCCATCATTACAATTTGTTTCTGGATTACAGTTTACTGCTGCGACACAATCGCTATCTAAGCAATCTGCATTCCCATCTAAATCATTGTCTATTCCATCATTACAATTTGTTTCTGGATTACAGTTTGCTGCTGCGACACAATCGCTATCCGCGCAGTCTGCATTCCCATCTAAATCATTATCGACTCCATCATTACAATTTATTTCTGGATTACAGTTTGCTGCTGCGGCACAATCGCTATCCAAACAATCTGCATCCCCATCCAAATCATTGTCTATTTCATCATTACAATTTGTTTCTGGATTACAGTTTACTGCTGCGGCACAATCGCTATCTGCGCAGTCTGCATTCCCATCCCCATCATCATCAATTCCATTATTACAAATTTCATCTGTACAAAAAGCTGTACTAGAACAATCCGGGTCATCACAATCAGCTTTCCCATCACCGTCGTCATCAAGCCCATTATTACAAACTTCATCTGGAATAATACAATGCGTATGTGTATCACAATCCGAATCATTACAATCTATATAACCGTCTAAATCATCATCTATTCCATTTATACAATTTTCTTGACAATGCGTATGAGTGGCACAATCCGAGTCTGCACAATCCACATCTTCGTCACCATCATCATCAATTCCATTTGTACAAATCTCAGTGACTTCACATCCTGCAAATCCATTGCAATCCGCATCATCACAATCTGTAACCCCATCCATATCATTATCTATACCATCATCACAGTTTAAACCTTCAGAACACGATACGTGATCTTTACAATCAGCATCTTCACAGTCTGATTTACCATCTCCATCATCATCTATGCCATTAGTACAATCTTCAACAGGATTACACTGAATTAAATTCTCACACATTGGATCCTCACAATCAGTTTTTCCATCTCCATTATCATCAACTCCATTATCACAAACTTCATCTTTTTGCATTGGAAGCCCACTAGAATCAAAAGTACAAGAAGAAAAAACAGGTGAAGCTGCAATAAATGCCCCCATAGCAAATGGAGCAACTTTCGCAACCTTCTCTTTAGTCCAAGTAACCATCCTACTTAGGATAGAATTATGTGTTTCCTTCCGATTTGGTACAATTTGTTTTTCTAAATTTGAATGTATTTCTCTATGCATTGTTGTTTAGGTTAAGTTAGATCATAAATACAGGATGTTGATTATAACTCGATCTCGCAATTTGTCAAGTATATTGTTGGAGACCTCTATCAACACCAATATATAACGTATCATATTCTATAAAATTACAATAATTTTTAGATATGGGAAATAGGGGTAGCGCAGATTTGGCTACCCCTATATAAAACAGATCCGAACTTCATCACTCTACTTTAATAGGTGATAAAAGTTGGTTTTTTGAAAAGAAAAGTTGAATCATGGACAAACGCAGTCGAGCAACCCGTCGTTGTCGGAATCATACTGAGCACACACACCATTTGCACCACAGGTTTTGCCAAAACCTGGAAAACAAACATCACCCACGGCATCTCCAGAAGCACACTCATTTGTGTACCCAGCGCAACGGGCATGTCCATCGCAGCTTGCATCAACGCAATCGATGGACCCATCTCCATCATCGTCGATGCCATTGGTACAGTCTTCTGTGGTAGTCGTCTGACATACAGCCGCCGCATCACAGTCCGTATCGTCACAGTCAACATTACCATCCCCATCATTATCGACGCCGTCATTGCAGATAGTCTCCGTGACTGTCTGGCAATTAGCATTGCCGGCACAGTCAGAGTCATCACAATCCACGTCACCGTCACCATCATTATCGACACTGTCATTGCAGACTTCAGGATTTGTAGTTTGACAGTTTGTAGCGTCAACACATTCAGAGTCGTCACAGTCCACGTCACCATCACCATCGTTATCGACGCCATCTGCGCAATTTTCAACCCCCGGCTGACATTCATCAGCCTCGCTGCAATCACTGTCATCACAATCCACGTCACCATCGCCATCGTTGTCCTGCCCATCATCGCAGACTTCAGGGTCAACCGTAGTCTCGAAATAAGGACATACACAAAAGCTTGATTCAGCACAAACTCCAGCAACCGAGGCGCCTCCCTCAGATGGACAAGTAATAGCATTCCCTTCTTCGTCGGCACCCATTGGACAAACAGTTCCAACCCCCGCGCACTCCTGCCCCACCTTGCACACCGAAGCGTGCTGACAATCCTTGTCGATGCAGTCAACAAACCCGTCACCATCATTGTCTACTCCATCATCGCAATCCTCTAGAGTTGAAACCTCCTCCGCTACACACACACAGATAAGATCATCTGCACACACGCCCATGCCGCCATTGTTAGGACACTCAATAGTGATGTCCTCTGCAATGAAACATGACTGCCCGCTCTTCCCGCATACCTTGCTGTAGATTGAGCACCCAAGAGAAAGCAAGTCATCGGCCGCGCGAAGCTCTTCCTCTGAAAGAGGCGTTCCATCTCGAGTACAGTCCGTGGAGTCGACACAGTCGACGAGCCCGTCCCCATCATTGTCGATGCCGTCATTGCAGATCTCCTGCATGCAGGCTGGATCTGTAGCGAAGCAATCCTGGTCATCACAGTCCACAAATCCGTCACCGTCATCGTCGATACCGTTGGTACAGTCTTCAACGATGTCTTTGTATTCGACATCCTTGTCACAGGATGCGAAGAAGGTAAAAACAAGAACCGAAAAACCCAAAAATGCCATTAAACGTTTCATGATGAAAGTCCTTTCTTGGAAGGTATCTCCCTGGTTGAGTAAGAAAAACTTATTCTTTTCAAATTGTTAAAGATCAACTCTTCATAGAACTAAACATTGCAAATTTCATTATAAATACAACGTTTGTCCTAAAAAGAAAGTCAAATAATACAAAAGGGTGTAATAATAATCTTTTTACGACATTTGTCAACCCAGCA